>CATWBR010000500.1 GCA_958349075.1 uncultured Clostridium sp. | reverse complement strand
CCACCCCGGCCCCTGGCCTGCCGGCGGCGTCCTCATCTGCTCAACTAAATCCTCATTTCATGAAACTTTTTCCCCTCCCCGCCCGTCTAATCTCTGAATAACATAAGAGGAGGAAATTATCTATGAAAAAAAGTAAATTAATTATCGTATCACTACTGGCAATTGCCGTTATGGCCACTGCAACCGCATGTGGGGGTAAAAAAAACGAAATTTCTAAGCCGCCGGTAACCACGTCGGCCGAAACAACAGCCGCATCTACGGCTAATGAAGAAACGGAAACGGTTGAGAAAAATGAGTCGGATGATACAACCACCTCATCCGATTCCAAAGAAAGCGGACAGATGACAGGCACACTGGATGAAAATAAAGGGTTTATGTTCCTGATCGTTTCCGATGAAAACAAAGAATCCTATGCATTCAGCGTCGATGATGAAAATGCTCTGGCCGGTTTCAAGGAAGGTGATAAAATCACTGTCTCCTATGAAGGCGGAGACCCGGCGGACCATGATAGCGACTGTGTAGTTACAAACATTGAAAAGGCGAAATAATAACCGGCATATTCTGTGGCCGGGATTATGTCATCAATAACAGCCCGGCCATGTTATACAGAAAACCGGAATCTCTCTGTAAACACAGAATCTCTCTATGATCCAAGAAAGGACTGCTCCCGCATGCAGTCCTTTCTTGGATCATGATTATTTTATTCTCTACGGCTTTATCAGTACAATCCCGTCTTTGTCATATATTCATCCAGTTTTTCCAGCCGTTTTCTGCCTTCTTCCCCACTCATCTTTCCCGTCAGTGTCACGATGATTTCCATCGAAAGTGCCAGTGAGGATATGGAGTTGGCGAAGCTGAATGAATCTACCTGGTTTACCACCGTAACTTCGGCGTTCTCCGCCACCGGGGACGTCACGCTGTCCGTAAATACAATCACCGGACAGCCCGCTCTGTGCGCCATCTCCGCTACCGTCAGGGCATGGCCCGAATAGCGCGGGAGGCTGAACAGGATCAGGACATCCTTCTCCCCCATATCCATTGCCTCATCTTCAAATCCGTCTCTCCGGTTGACGTTTCTGACATCTTTCAGAATATGGGACAGAACCGTTGTAAAGTAGTCGGCTAGTCCGGCCGTGTTTCTGAATCCGGCAATATATTTTTTCTCCGCTTTTAAAAGCATACCGGCGATTTTTAAGTACTTCTCATTCCCGTTCTCCACTTGATCGCAGGCGGCGCGGCTGGCGTGCTGCCTCCTGACCGCATCGGGAATTTCTTCCGGCGTGAGGCGGTCGGCGTTCTTAATCTTCTCATACGGAAGCCTGGAACGGCTGATGGCCTGTTTTACCGTCAGGGCGTCCTCCTGAAGGAAACGGCGGAAACTCCTGAAATTCTCAAACCCCAGCGTTTTAGCCAGACGGATTACCGAGGTGTCCCCCACTCCCGACACAGCGGCCAGCTCCATGGATGTCATGACGGCCGCCTCATTCCTGTGGGTCAGGAGATAATCAAAAACAAGCTGTTCTTTTTTAGACAGTTTTACCGTCCCGGCAATTTCTTCGAGCCGCACCGCTCTACTCCGCTTTCACTTCTGCGGCAGCCTCCAGCTCCAGGAGGCAGCCTTTATTCAGTCTTCCAACCGGAAGCACAATTCTGGCCGGTTTATGCGCTCCGAAAAATTCACTGTAAACCTTATTCACGTCACCCCAGTAATCCATGGAGCTGACATAAATCCGGCACATTACCACGTCTTCTTTTGTACATCCGGCCGCGTTCAGCACGCTCTCCATCTTTCCGAGCGCCATCCTTGTCTCTGCCTCAATACCGCCTTCCGCCGGCTGTCCTGTCGCCGGATCGGCGGATGTCTGCCCAGATATGTAAAGCGTTCCGTTGCTGATCATTCCCGGTGTGTAGTGTCCCGATGGGCTGTTTTCATTAAATACCTGTTTCATTTTGATTTTACCTCCTCCTTCTTATAAGTACTTAGCAGATTGATTCAAGCTTCATTATCTGATCAAGACCGACATTGCCCCCGGAAACGACAAAGCAGACCTTGTCCGACTCTTTTACATCCCACTTTTTAAGTTCTCCCTGGAGCGCCGCGCCAATCCCGATACAGGAGGACGGCTCGGCCAGAATTTTCCCTTCCATGAGGAGAAGCTTCATTGCCTTTAACATGAACTCGTCTTTTACTCCCACAAAACCCTCTACATTTGCGGTGACAATCGGATAATTCCTCTCGCCCGGTTTCTGGGTCAGCAGCGCATCGGCAACCGATTTCTGCTCTTCCAGGTTTACCCTCTCTCCCGCTTCCACGCTTTTCGCATATCTGCGGAGGACGGCAGGCTCTGCGCCGATTACTTTGGCTCCCGGAATCTTAGACTTAACCGCGGTGCTCACGCCTCCAATCAGGCCTCCGCCTCCGATTGGTACCACCACATAATCGGCATCGGGAAGCTGCTCGGCAATCTCAAGTCCCAGGGTTCCCTGGCCTGCAATAATCTGGTAATCATCATAGGGATGGATGATCGTATAACCGTACTTTTCGCTGAGCTGTCCGGCGATGACATGGCGTTCGCTCAGTTTGCACTGGACCACCTCGGCTCCCAGATTCCTGATTCCGTCAACCTTCACCTGCGGTGCATTGTCCGGTATGACAATGGTTGCCTTCACTCCAAGAAGTTTTGCCGCAAATGCCACCCCTTTACCGTGGTTTCCCGAGGATGCGGCCACCACTCCGTTTTTAAGCTCCTCCTTTGGCAGCGTCAGCATCTTATTCAGGGCGCCCCTGATTTTAAATGAGTTCGTGCGCTGCATGCACTCCGGCTTGATATACACCTGACATCCCAGTGTTTCATCCAGATTCTGCAAATGAATCACCGGCGTCTGGTAAATATAGGGAGCAAGACGCTCCCTTGCCGCCTGGATTTCTTCGATTCCAAACATGGTAATTGACTCCTTTCATTGCTGCTTGACTGACCTGTTCTATTTATTCGGAAACGCAAAATAAATATTTCAAGTTATTTTCACATACTATAAA
>CATWBR010000499.1 GCA_958349075.1 uncultured Clostridium sp. | reverse complement strand
ATAATCTTATTATAACCGCATCTATATGTTTTTTCTGTGATTATGTCACATTCTTTGCACAAAAGCTGCATAGCACACCATCCGGTACTGCGCCGGCCGGGATTTTTCCCCTGTCCACAAATTTGACAGAAAGTCTCATCCCCCTTATAATAGAAAGCAGCGCCGTAACAGTCATTTTATTACCACCTGCTGCGGCTGCCGATTAAGATATCAGACAGGAGGCATATGTCATGAACCCAATGGAACTTTTACAGATTAAAAATTCCTGCGATACATTTGTGAGAAATCACCCTAAATTTCCGCAGTTTTTAAATGCCGTTTACAACAGCGGCCTGGCGGAGGGCAATATTATAGAACTTTCGGTTAAAACAACGGACGGAAGAAATCTGGAGTCCAACCTGAAGCTGACCCCTTCCGATGTAGAGCTGCTCCGCCAGCTCAGGGAGATGATCGGAAACAGGTAAAACACCGCGAAAGACAAAGGTTATACCGCTGATGCGTTATGATAAATAATCACAGAAAGGAGGGCAAACAATGAAACCAACCATTAACAAAACCACAGCCAAAACAGGAGGTATTATGAGAGCATAACGTTACTGTTCACGGACCGAACGGCAACATCATAACCTCCTGCGGCATTAAGGAGATTACATTATGAGTTATATAGAAGGAAACAAAGAGGCCTGGGAAGAGGCATTTGAACACAGACATCCTAACTGGGGCGACGAAAATTACATAAGCCTCCAGGATGAAAAACTTCCCTTTTTTGACAATAACGCCGCTGAAGAATTGAGCAGGATCGATTTCAGGGGGAAAGATATTGCACAGTTCTGCTGTAACAATGGGCGCGAGCTTTTATCACTTGTAAAGAACGGGGCAAACTCCGGCGTCGGCTTCGATATAGCGGAAAATATCCTGGCGCAAGCAAGGGTGACGGCCGAAAAGGCGGGAATTGAAAACTGTAAGTTCGTAGCAGCCAACATTCTGGATATCCCGGAAGAATATCATAGCTCCTTTGATCTTGCCATGTTCACGATTGGGGCCATCACCTGGTTTGAAAACCTGGAGGACTTATTCCGGAAGGCAGCCGACTGCTTAAAGCCCGGCGGGATCATGTATATCCAGGATTTCCATCCCGTCATGAACATGCTGGCGCTGCCCGGTTCCCCGGAATTTGACGAACAGAAGATATTCGGAGTGGCCTACTCTTATTTCAAAAAAGATCCATGGGTTGAGAATGAGGGAATGGGCTATATGTCGGAAACATATGATTCTAAAACCTTTATCAGCTTTTCACATACTCTGGCCGATATAATTAATGCGGCCTGCAGGGCGGGTCTTCGGATTACGGGGCTGAAAGAATACGACTATGATATCGGCCTGTCCGAGATTTACGATGGAAAGGGATATCCTCTGTCCTTTATCCTGACCGCTAAAAAGTAACAGCACATAGATGATATCAAACAACGAAAAGCACGCTTTGCGAACTTTTCATTGCCACTCAACAAAAAAGATGCAAATGTTCTGCCTTTCAGGCATGGCGTTTGCATCTTTCTATTATTTCAAACAAACAGTTATTCACTGCTCTCATTCTTAATTATGGCAGATAACCGGAATTCCCTGGTATACAAGATCGTACAGCAGCTTTGCCTTGGCCGGAGGAAGATTGATACATCCGTGGCTTCCGCCGTACTGGTAAATCGTGCCGCCGAACTTGCTTCTCCAGTTGGCGTCATGCAGACCGATTCCTCCGTTAAACGGCATCCAGTAATCCACATGGCTCTCGTATTCATAAGTGCCGTCGGCCTGTTTTGCGCCTCTTAAGATTCTGTCCGTCTGCTTGTAGTTGAGGCTGTAGATTCCTTCCGGCGTTGTATAATTCTTTGAAACGTTGCCGGTTACGGTCGGGGCATCCCAGACAAGGGCGCCGTCCTTAAACATATAGACATGCTGGCCTCCCAGGTCAACCTCGACATAGGTATTCCCCCAGTCCGGCGCCGTTCTGCTGGCGGCGGTTGCGGAATACTGCGGAGCCCATGTCTGGCTCTGTCCTGTCTGGATCATCGCAATCAGGGCTTCCACTTCCACAGCCTGATTGAGTTTCCATCCGTAAGGGCCTGTCAGTGTTACATCCTTGCCCGCAGCGGTGTGGAAAACCCTAGCCGTGCCTGCCGTGTCGTATTTGGCAGCCAGTGAGGCAATATATGCCGCAGCTGCGGTCCTGTCCACCTGAATCTGGCCGTCGGCAGAACCGGTAAACCAGCTTGTAAATACCGCTCCGGTAAGTTCTTCCGTGTTGTCCCCATATGTATAGGTGATAACCATATCCCTGCTCTGGTTCATCTTATCGCAGAGCGCCTTTAGCTCTCCGCTGTCCTTTGTCACCTGCACCGAATAATAACATCCGTTTGCCGCCAGATCCACCTGGCTCTGTCCCGTGGCTGCGGCGCCCTTGATGACGGCCTCCGTCTTCGCGGCATCCACGTTATTGCCCTGGACTTCCGGAATAATGGTAAAGGGCTGCCCCTCCTGATACGGGGAAATGCGGGCATCCGCCGTTGTGACAATGTCTCCTCCGCTGATACATTCCAGGCTCCTGATACGGGCCGTGAGAAGCGCATCGTCATAGCCGGCCTGAAGCTCCAGTGTATGGGAGTTATCGGAGGAAGGGCCCGACTGGCGTCCCGTGTCATTCTGCTGACTCAGAATTTCCTGCAGATTGCTGGGGACCGTGACATGGTATCCTATCTCCGTTCCGTTAATATTCTCTTTCTTTCCGTCCTTCTCAATAATTGTCAGGTTGTAGCTTGAAGCGTAGGACTGTTCAATTTTGGCCTTTGCTTCCGCTTCTGTAAGTCCTCCTATCACAATACCGTTCACGTCTGTCCCCGTCACAAAACGTGACGCGTCATCTGCCAGAGTAGTAAAGCTGAACGCAAGCGTCAGAAGTGACACTGCTCCCAGAGTTCTTAAGACCTTTCTTTTTCTCATTCTTTCAACCTCTATCTGTTTTCATTTGGCCGTCAGGCGGCCTGCCTATAATATAG
>CATWBR010000498.1 GCA_958349075.1 uncultured Clostridium sp. | reverse complement strand
GGGAATTTTATTATTTTAGTATTTTTTATGATTCCAACGCGTTCCATATCCCTCCTGAAAAAAGTCTCCGGGTAATCATAAGTGTCAAATCCGCTGGGCGAACATATATCCCTGTTTACAAACCAACAGTGCCTCGACTGATATTTCTTTCCCTTACTCAGAGGTTCAATTGCACAGTTCATGCATTCAATTGCCATATTCAGCCCTGCCACCGGCTTTCTTCCATGCGTTTTGGTCAGAATTGCCGGTCCTGCAATATTAAAGTAGGCGTCTATCTCTTTCTTAGAATAACCTTCCGTACACATTCCGGCTTCAATTCCCTCTTCCACCAGTTTCGGGAGCTCCTTCCATTCTGACGCTTTTATTCCGCTCAGGATAATAGCAAAACGGTTATTGGCATTTACCGCCACCAGAGTATTGCAGCCCTGATATCTGACCTTATGCACCTCCCAGCAAAAAAACAACTCTTCCGGCTCCCCATATGACTGTTTTGGAAGCTTTAAATATTTCTGCAACGGTATTGTGATTCCTAACTGCATTTTCCCTCCTTCATATTCCGTCAACCGACCGAATACTGATATGCAATTCTCGGACTTCCGTCTTCCATATAAACAATACCACATTTCTCAAAACCATTTTTCTCAACCAGGTGCTGCATGGTGAGGTTATTGTGATGTGTATCGATTCTCAGGTTATCAATTTGAGATTTGCAAAAATCGAGACACTTCTTAAATACTCCTTTTGCCACACCGTCCCCGGCAATGCGGTGAATTGTTCCATAAACATCATCATTGAGCCACACGCCATCTTCTATATAAGTGTAGGTTGGGTCCGGGCCAATGATAAAGGCAAAAACTCCGTGAACTATCTCCGGTTCCTTATTACCGTTCTCATGACATGTCTCACGACAACTTTCATGACGCCTCTCATGTGCCCCTTCATTACTGTCCTCTTTATAGCTGCCATTCCTATTGCCGGCTCCGCCGGCCGCGTCGTGCTCTGCATTATTACTTTCAATCTGAGCATCCCCCTTTTCCGTATACACATAGAGTTGGCTTTTTCCGATATCATCTTCCAAAAGTTGTTTCGGCGGATGGTTTTTCCCCCATTGTCCCGGGTTTCCGTTCGCCTCCATATAATTTCTTGCTTCCTGGTAGATTTCCATTATCCTGTCTAAATCATCGTATTTTGCCAGACGTATCATTCATTCCCTCCACTTTCCGGTACAAAGTCGCCAGTCCTATTCCCAGTTTCTTTGCCGCCTGTTTTTTCCCCTCCGTGTCATTGCCGCAGAGACGGAGTGCCTTCAGAATTTCACTGCACTCCAATTCTTTAAGGGGAGTCACAGCTTCCTGTAACACCGTGTCCTTTTCTACAACGGTTCCCGTCTCTGTCTGAGGTTCCGAAATATTAGCCGGCAGCGTCCTCACATCCAGAACGCCATCCTCCTCCATCATATTAATCATAAATTCAACCGTATTTTCCAGCTCGCGGATATTTCCGTACCACGGATACTCATAGAGACGCTCCATGGTCTCCTCGGATATTTTTAAGAGATTCTTATCAAACAGGCTGGCATAGCGGTTAGCAAAATAGTAAACCAGCTCCTTAATGTCCTCACGCCGTTCCCTAAGCGGCGCAATCTTAAGAGGTATGACATTAAGCCTGTAATAAAGATCCTCTCTGAATTTATTGTTTGCCATCATCTCTTTCAGATCTTTATTGGTCGCCGCAATAATCCTGACATCAATTGGAATCACCTGATTCGAACCGATGCGGATGATTTTACGTTCCTGGATTACCCGCAGCAGTTTAACCTGAAGATACAGGGGCATATCCCCTATTTCATCCAGGAAAATAACGCCTCTGTTCGCCAATTCAAACTTGCCCATTCGTCCATTCGGATCAGCGCCGGTAAAGGCGCCCTTCACATATCCGAATAATTCCGACTCCAGGAGAGGTTCCGGAATCGCTCCGCAGTTGATCGCAATAAAGCGGTTTTCCCTCCGGTCGCTTGCCTTCCAGATGGCAGTTGCCACCAGCTCCTTGCCTGTTCCGCTTTCTCCGGTAATCAGGACGGTAGAAGTACTCCGCGCAATTTTCTTAATCTCTTCCTGCATTTGAAGTGTCTGCGGGCTGGTTCCTATAATATTAAATGTACTGAGAGGATTAACTGTGTTTGTAATCTCATAAAACCTCTCCTGCATTGCTCTTGTACTTTCAAATATCAGGACCTTGGAATACCGTCTGGGGTCCTGATCCAAATCATAGAGATGGCCCATGACAAAATACTCCTTGTCATTTAGCAGCACCTTAAATTCATTCTGTCGGCTGAAGGTATCACCAGTCGGTGTGACAACCGCCCTCTGCCCCTCCGGCATCTCGACAGAAAGCTGCCGTTTGGCCGGTTCATTGGCCATCGTAACAACATTATCGCCGCCCAGAATTAAAATACCTTTTTCCACATGGTTAATTACGCAGTCCAGGGCATCCAGAAGAACCGCCCTCTTTTTGGCCTCCGTCAGTTCCCCCGCCTTCACTGCTATGAAATCCGCAATCTGTTCCAGGAGTTCCAGATACATCTTTTCATTGGAAAGAACCCGCTCCTTCTGCTCCAGACTGCTCCCCACCAGACCAATTACACCAATAATCTCGCCCCCCAGCCGGATGGGCATGGAGATTTCAATCTCCTCACTGCAACTGTCCTTCTTCGGACATTTCTGACACAGGCTCTCTTTACCCGGGTTATAAATAATCTCTACACTGCCCGTGCGGAGCAGATGCTCATAGACATATCCTTCCTGAGCCATATCCTCATTTACATGCTGCCTGAAAAGCCCTGTCCCAGCTACGCGGAATAAGTTCTTATCCACTACCTCTACTTCCCCCTGAGCGATTTTGGACATAATGTCTGCATATTTCATTACGGTTTCCTGGATTTCTAGGAGGATACTTGGCATGAGGGGTGTTCCTTTCTTGTGCGGCGGATGGGATTATGGCGGTTGGTTGAATAAAAATCATGTAGCTTCTGCGGGCTGATAATTAATACCTTAATAT
>CATWBR010000497.1 GCA_958349075.1 uncultured Clostridium sp. | reverse complement strand
TATATTTGAAACACTTTTGATTTTCTCTTTCTTTTTTTATTTCAATATGATACAATCGTTTCATAATGAAACAAGTTCGTGTTAAGAATGAATCTCAGCATTCAGGCATGATGTATATGGAAACACCGGTGTGTACGGCACAATATAGAACCGGTTTTGCCGGGAGGAGAATTTTATGAACCAGGGAAAAATCAGGATACTCGGAATTGCTCCATATGAAGGCATGAAATCTATCATGCAGAAACTGGCCAAAGAACGCGACGATATTGATCTAAGCGTATTTGTCGGCGATCTCCACAAGGGCGCGGAGATTGCCCAGAAGAATTTCCATGAAGATTTTGACATTATTATCTCGCGCGGCGGCACGGCGGAACTAATTGGGGCGATCACGCCTCTGCCGGTGATCGAAATCGCACTTTCGGTCTACGATATCCTGCGCGCAATCAAGATGGCGGAAAACTTTTCTTCCCGCTATGCAATTGTCGGTTTCCCCGGCATTACAAGCAGTGCGCAGCTTCTCTGCGACCTTCTCCAGTACAAGGTGGAAATCTGCACGATACACAGCGGGGATGAAGTCCAGGACGTCCTGTTATCTCTTAAGAAGAAGGGGTATCGCATGGTGCTCTGCGACATGATCGCAAACACTACGGCTAAAAAGCTGGGGTTAAACGCAATCTTAATCACTTCCGGCAACGAAAGCATCGGCAATGCCTTTGACCAGGCGGTAAAATTATGCCGAAGCCATTCCCTCCTGCGGGAGGAGAATAAATTTCTTCAAAATGTCATCCATAAAGACAGCCATGAGACCGTCGTTTTCAGTGAAAAGGAGGAAGTGTTCTTTTCCACGCTGGAGGAAGATGCCGATACGCCTATCATCGATGTATTGAGACGCGAGCTCCCCGCCGCGCTTGCCGTAGACACACACCGCTCGTTTAAAAATATCGGCGGCACGCTGTATTCCATCACCAGCCGCCAGATTCCATTTTACGGCCGCGCTTACGTTGTTTTTTATTTTTCTTCCAACAAGGTGCCGTTTGCAAGCAGCAAGTACGGAGTTCAGTATCTCAGTAAGAATGACGTGGAGAATACATTTTACAACAGTTTTTATAATGTAACCGGCGCCATCGGTGGATTGCAGGCCACGGTGGAACAGATGACGCAGACCGATTTTCCCATTATGATTATCGGGGAGGAGGGAACGGGCAAGGAGCGTGTGGCCGGAGCCATCTACACCCAGAGCCCGCTTCAGCACAATCCCATGGTTGTCATCAATTTTGCCATGATGAATGACAAGAGCTGGACATTCCTGACAAACCACTATAACTCCCCCTTTAATGATAATAACAATACCATTTACCTGAAAAATGTGGACTCGCTGCCCGAGGACCGCCACAGGCAGTTACTTTCCCTCATAGTGGATATGAACCTGGCGCGCCGCAACCGCCTTCTCTTTTCCTGTGTATGCGGCAGGGACGGCATGATTCCGAAACAATGCATGGAATTTGTCAATATGCTTTCCTGTCTGACCATCCACCTGCCTCCGCTGCGGGAACGGAAGGAAGAAATACCAGTTCTGGCCAATCTTTCGCTGAGCTCGTTAAATATCAGCCTGGCCAAGGAGATCCTCGGTCTGGAAACAGGAGCCATGGAACTTCTGGCCGCCTATGACTGGCCCTGCAATTATACACAGTTCAAGAGGATTCTAAGCGAACTGACGGCGGTCACCACGACCCCGTATATCCTGGAATCCACGGTCGCAAGGTGTCTGGAACAGGAGCACAGTACCGCATCAGACCCGGAACACGCCTCTTCATCCTCACCGTTTCAGGGACTCAGCCTGAACCGGACGCTGGATGAAATGAACCATGACATCATTCACGCCGTTCTGGAGGAATTGGGCGGCAACCAGAGCGCGGCGGCAAAGAGGCTCGGAATCAGCAGAACTACACTTTGGAGACTGTTAAAAGAATAAGAATATTCGATTAACGCCAGTGAAAAATCAGAAGGAGAAGACACAAATGAAAGAATATACCATACCCAGCATTAAAATCCAGGATATTAATATGGAACAGTGTTATTTTAACCCGGGCTGTGCCTTAAGCGTCTATAAGCCTTCATCCGAACACAAGCTGCTGGAGCTTTTAAACCATTACTTCGGGCCGGTGAAGATGCACAATATCTGCTGCCACCATGATCCGGAGCTGCCGCAGGGCTCCACCATCATCAACAACTGCGCCGGCTGCGACAGGAGATTCCGCTCCCTGTATGAAGGAATTCGGACCATCTCTTTGTGGGAGGTGCTGGACAGCATAGAAGACCTGCCTCTGCCGGATCATACCGGACTGACACTCTCGGTCCATGATTCCTGCTCCTACCGTCCGAAGCCGCAGGTACACGCCGCGGTGCGCAGCCTTCTCAGGAAGATGAATATCAAGGTCATTGACTCGGAATTCAGCGGTACGAAGTCTGTCTGCTGCGGAGACAATTTCTATCCGCGCCTTTCAATTGAGAAAGTGACCGAACTTCAGAAAAAACGGGCCGCCCAAATGCCCTGCCAGGACGTTGCCGTATACTGCGTCTCCTGTATCAAATCCATGGCAATCGGCGGAAAAACACCGCACCACATGACCGATCTAGTCCTGGGCGAGGAGACCGAGCTGCAGGAAATGAGAATTGATGTTTATCATGATTCGCTGGAGGAGTATATTGACTGTCACTAGAGCGTGTTTGAAAATTGCTTTTCGTCAGCTGTGCGTCATACTTTGTGGGAGATTTGTCCCCGATGAAGGAGGCGTAGTGGGCTACGCTGACTGAATCGGGGGCAAATATGCCGCGAAGTGAGGCGTGCAGATGGCGGAAATGAATTTTCAAACACACTCTAGGGGATTTAGTCGAAGTGGGAGGTTATGTATGAGTCTTCAATCCCGTTTGGAGGTTGTCGCGGGTGGAGAATCCGGGCAGAAAAAGTTCCTACGGGAAACGCTTGCGCTCTTTGGAGTACATAACAGTACTAAGGCGTCTGGAAAACGCCGCCTAAGTGCTGATGGACTCCCAGGTTCCCTGCGGAATCTTTTTCTCC
>CATWBR010000496.1 GCA_958349075.1 uncultured Clostridium sp. | reverse complement strand
TCCGCGAGGTGTTTTCATGCGTTTTTGCATGAAGATCCCGAGTTTAGCCGGCACGAAACAGCATTTTCTGCTGTTTTTTGTGCATCGCGAAGCGGTAACTATGAAGGTACTGAATTGTTACGGATATATTACCAATTTTCAAACCGATATCCCTCAACCGAATCAAAACGTCCAATATCAAGAATCGAATCAGGAGTGACAATATGAACACAGAAGCCGCACAAACATCATTACTTCCACAGAAAATTTACATTGATCAGACTCTATATACAGGCCGTCCGGACAGCCTTGCGGATCGGCTGCCAAAGGAACAGCGGGTATACACGCTGCTGGACTCCCTGAATGTCTCCTATACAAGAATCGACCACGAGCCCACGGAGACCATCGATAGCTGCCACGAAGTAGAGCAGCTTCTTAATATCCATATCTGCAAAAACCTCTTTCTCTGCAACGCTCAGAAGACCATTTTTTACCTTCTGATGATGCCCGGTGACAAGAAGTTCCGCACCGCCGTTTTTTCGAAAAAAATGGGCTGTTCACGCCTCTCCTTCGCCGATGCCGGACATATGGAAGAATATCTCGACATTACTCCCGGCTCCGTCAGCGTCCTGGGACTGATGAACGATCACGAAAATCAGGTCCGTCTTGTGATAGACAAGGATATTCTAAACGACGAATATATCGGCTGTCATCCGTGTATGAATACCTCCAGTCTGAGAATTAAAACAGAGGATCTGCTTAAGAAAATCCTCCCCGCTGTCCATCATGAATACATCCCCGTAGAACTGGAAGGGTAACTTGCTAACTTGGGTATAAAACATTTTCTGCAGAAAAGCAAAGAAGAAAATATCGCCGGCAATAGTGACAGGCAGGGCATTTCAGCCCTGCCTGCACAGTTATCGTTTCTTTTTTCTTTCATCGCAGCATATGACAATTCAATATCTTGACCGGAAAACAACCTGTGATTTCCGCCGTTTCCCAAACGTATTCATCCCGGGTTTCAGTCATGCTCCCATCCTGTTCAGTTCAGGAAAAATCTCCTACTCTGCCGGAAAGTCCTTCTCCAGCTCATAGCCCATCACAGTCAGATAATTTTTGATAATATTCACCGCGCCGTCTACGCCAATCTTCGTCGTGTTGATGATCAGATCATAATTATCTAAATCCTCCCAGTCGCATCCCGTATAATATCTGTGGTAATCACGGCGCTCTCTGTCAATCCGCTTAATGTTTTTTAATATCTCTTTCTCATCGTAGAGATCCTTTTCCCTGATTCTGGCCTCTCTCACTTCCATATCTGCATACAGGTAAACGCGGACCAGTCCGTCCATCCCGTTCAGGACGTAATTGGCGCATCTTCCGATGATCACGCAGGATTCCTCCGCCGCCAGTTTCCGGATTACTTCGGACTGGAAACGGAACAGGTTATCGGCCGAAATCAGGTCTGAACCAAAGGAAGGTGAACCTTTCTCAGGTGTCAGGCTGCTGATAATCTTATAGAGCAGCTTATTTCCCGCCTTCTCATCTGCCAGGTGAAAATAGCTTTCCTTGATTCCGCTCTCATCTGAATTCATCCTCAGGATATTCTTGTCATAAAAACCAAGTCCCAGTTCTTCGGCCAGCCGTCTGCCGGTATCCGCGCCGCCGCTGCCATACTGTCTGCCGATGGTAATAACCACTTTTTTCCCTGCCATAGTAACGCCTCCCCTTCTGATTGATTCACTTTTATTGTAACTACATTATATCATACTATCTTTCCGTTTTCTATTTATTTTCCATCTTATTCCAATTCGTCGGCACATTTTCTTACTGTTCACTCAGTGCCCAGCAACATGCTTCGCGATGCACAGAAACGGTAAAAAACACCGTTTCGAGCCGTGAGCCGGAAAAATTGCTTTATTTGCCGCGGCATAGCATTTCTATGACCTTTCCGGCCGTCTCCTCCGTTGTTGCCGTACCGCCAAGATCCGGAGTCAGGGATTTCCCCTCCTCCAGGACCGCTTCAATGGAAGATAATATCTTTTTCCCCCAGTCCTCATGGCCGAAGAAATCCATCATCTGGCCGGCAGACCAGATTGCTGCCAAAGGATTTGCTTTCCCCTGTCCCGCAATATCCGGTGCAGAGCCATGAATCGGCTCAAACATGGAGGGATATTTTCTCTCCGGGTTCAGGTTCGCCCCGGCGGCCAGTCCCATTCCCCCGGCTATTGCAGCGCCGAGATCCGTCAGGATATCCCCAAACAGATTGGAGGTGACCACAACCTCAAACCGCCATGGTTCCTTTACCATCAGCATGCTTGCTGCATCCACCAGGTAGGAATGTGTTTCCACATCGGGATATTCGGCGCTGATTTCTTTAAAAATCTGATCCCAGAATACCATGGAATAATTGAGGGCATTTCCCTTGCTGATGCTTGTAAGGGATTTTTTCTTCTCCCTCGCCAGCTCAAAGGCGTACCGGATAATTCTCTCGCAGCCCATTCTTGAAAATACTCCGTCCTGTATAACCACTTCATTTGGTTTTCCCCTGTACAGCCAGCTTCCGCTCCCGGCATATTCACCCTCGCTGTTTTCACGAACAAAGACCATGTCAATATCTTCCCTCTTCACGTCCTTCAGAGGGCAGGGAGCACCTTTTAAAAGCACAATCGGTCTCAAATTTACATACTGGTCAAAGCTCTTCCTTATAACCAGCAAAAGGTCCCACAGCGAAATGTGATCCGGCACTCCCGGATATCCCACCGCCCCGAGATAGATTGCGTCAAACTTCTCCAGTTGGCTGATTCCATCCTCATCCATCATACGGCCGTTTTTCAGATAATATTCACATCCCCAGGGAAACCGGGTAAATTCAAACCGGAAACTCCCATCCAGTTCAGCGGCCTTTTCCAAAACCCTTATTCCTTCCCTGATTACCTCCGGTCCAACCCCGTCTCCCGGTATTACGGCTATTTTATGTACCTTCATTGCACTTCTCCTCCTGATTTATGATTGATACCGTCCTGCATTTACTGTCTTATTATTCAGTATAGCGGCTCCCTATCTCCCTATCTCCCTATCTCCCTATCTCCCTATCTCCCTATCTCCCTA
>CATWBR010000495.1 GCA_958349075.1 uncultured Clostridium sp. | reverse complement strand
ATATTATGCATATTACCGGTAATCACACTTTTGTACATGGCGCCGGGAGCGCTGTTCGCAGCGGAAGGCGATGCGGCGGGACAGGAACAGGCTGCCGTTGTGACGGAAGCCTATGGGCCGGCGTCGGAGGCCCTCGCGGATGAAACGGAAACCGCAGCAAACGCAGAACCATCTGCCGATGCCGCAGCCCAGGCCGGGGCGGAGCAGGGAGAGCAGCCTGCAGCAGAGACACAGACGGAAGGGACCGATGAGGCGCTGGCGCAGCCGGCGGCTTCCTATACGGAGGAAGACCTTTATGTGATGGCACATGTGCTGGCCGGCGAGTGCCAGAGCTGCCCGGATCAGGAGCAGTTATACGTCGGCTCCGTCGTTTTAAACAGAAAAAGCCATCCTTCATTCCCGAACTCGATTAAAGGAGTAGTCTTCCAGAAAGGCCAGTATTCCTGCACAAGGGACGGCAATTATTACAGAGAGCCAACCGACAGAAACTGGGCCAATGCAAAAGCGCTCCTGGAAAACGGCAGCGTTCTTCCCGCCAATGTCATCTGGCAGTCCGGCGGCAGGCAGGGAAAGGGCGTCTATGTGAAAACAAAGTGGCATTACTACTGCTATTAATTACCTGTTCTTTTTCGTGAAAATATGCTAATCTTAATAACAAGTCTATAATCAGTTTTAACAAAGGAGACAGAAGATATGAGTGAAACATTTGAGAAATTAAGTGGATACCTGGAAAAAGCCATGGCAATCCAGGCCTCTATGGTTTTATTTGAGTGGGATAATGAGACCCTGGCCCCGAAGGAAGCAGCGCCTTATACTTCCAAGGTGATTGGTTCCCTGTCGGAGCAGTATATGGAAATCATGACATCGGAGGACGTAAAGAAGCTTGTGGAAGACTGTGGGAAGGAGAGCGGACTTACGGAGTCGGAAGAGGCCATCGTCCGCGAAGCGGCGGAAGAGATCGAGAAACTGGAATGCATCCCTCCGCAGGAATACCGTGAGTTTGCAGAGCTGACCTCCAAGGCCACAAGAGTCTGGGCAGAAGCTAAAAAAGAGAAAAACTTCAAGAAATACGCTCCAATTCTGAAGGAAATCGTGGATTATCAGAAAAAATTCGCCTCCTACCGGGCCAAAGAAGGACAGAAGCTCTACGACGTGATGCTGGATTCCTATGAGAAAGGTTTTGATATGAAAAACCTGGACCAGTTCTTTGAAGAGCTGAAGACGAATATTGTCCCAATGCTGCACGATGCTGCGGAGCGCTCCAGAGAAGTGGACGACAGTTTCCTGACAGCCGAATATTCCGTGCAGGCACAGGAAGAGGTGGCACATTTCCTGGCCGAATATGTGGGACTCGATTTTGACAGAGGAGTCCTGGCCGTCAGCGCCCATCCGTTTACAACAAACCTGCACAACCACGATGTGAGGATTACGACGCATTACGGCGATAAGATTGATTCCTCCATTTTTTCCGTCATCCACGAAACCGGCCATGCCCTCTACGAGCTCGGAATCCGTGACGATCTGACACAGACTCTTGTGGGACAGGGAGCCTCAATGGGAATGCATGAGTGCCAGTCACGTTTCTTTGAAAATATCATCGGCAGGAACAAAGCATTCTGGGAGCCAATTTATGATACGGTTGCAGACATGTTTGGAGTTCCGTTAAAGAGCGTCAGCCTGGATGCCTTTATCAGTGCCGTGAATAAGACGATTCCCGGCCTTATCAGAACCGAGGCGGATGAGCTTTCCTATGCCCTCCACGTCCTTGTGCGCTATGAGATTGAAAAGATGATCATCGAGGACAACGTGGATATAGAGAAACTGCCTGAAATCTGGAACAAAAAATATGAGGAATACCTGGGAGTCCGCCCGGAAAACGACGCGGAGGGAATTCTCCAGGATATCCACTGGTCACAGGGTTCCTTCGGCTACTTCCCGTCCTATGCCCTGGGAAGCGCTTTCGGAGCGCAGATTTATCATACGATGAAGCAGGAGATGGATGTGGAGGAACTGCTCAGGGAGGGCAAGCTTGAGGAGATCAGGAAATACCTCAGAGAAAGAATCCACCAGTACGGCAAACTGAAAAACAGCCGGCAGATCCTGAAGGATGTGACGGGTGAAGATTTCAGCCCCAAGTATTATATCGAATACCTGCGCGGGAAATACGGAGCAAAGTAGGAGCGTAGAACAGACGGACAGTAAATACCCCCCTGAAGCCATGAGCTTCAGAGGGTTTTTTTTACCGCCGCCTCTTTATCTGTCCCTCTGTTTTTTACTGAATTTCATATGCCGGTTAACCTCCGCACCCAGAAAAAGTATACAGATACAGAAGTAGAGCCACAGCATCAGGATCACAACGGCGGCAAGGCTGCCGTACATATAAGAGAATCTCTTAAAATGGCTAAAATAAATTGAAAACCCGTAAGAACACACAATCCATCCAACCGTGGAGAAAAGGGCGCCGGGAAGCTGGTGGCGGAGCGTCTGCCTCTCGTAAGGAAGGAAGGTATAAAGCGCCATAAAGAAGACAATCAGGATGGCCAGGGCAATCAGGGCGCGCAGGCTGAGCAGATAAGGCGCAATACGGTTGAGGATCGGCAGATAGCGCAAAAGCAGCTTCTGAAGCGAGGAACCGAAGACCATCAGCACAAGGGACATGATGCACACCAGGATAAAGACAATGGTATATCCGGAGTTAATGAGGCGGCTGATCACATAGTTTCTGCGTTTATTGCAGTCGATAATCCGGTTGAGGCCGCGTTCGATCCCAAGCATTCCCCGGGAGGCAGACCAGATCGTGGCGATGGTGGTCACCGACAGGATGGCGGCCGGGGCCGTCGTGTACAGATCGGTTACGATCGATTCCACCAGAGGATATACCTTGGCGGGAAACAGCCTCGATATCACCAGAAGCAGGTCGCCCTGTGTTATCGTGGGAATTAACTGGATGGTAGTCAGCAGGATCATGATAAAGGGAAAGAAGGACAGAACAATAAAGAATGAGGCTTGGGCCGCATAGACCGTAATCTCATCCTTTACAAATTCATCGTAAATTTTCTTGCACTGTACGATAAAATAAATCATAGAGCGTCTCCAATCAG
>CATWBR010000494.1 GCA_958349075.1 uncultured Clostridium sp. | reverse complement strand
ATATTATAAGACGATATTCAGAATTTTACAATATAGGCCGCCTAACTTATAATATCATCATACCGGCCGGGGCTTCCCCCTTCCCTTTTCTGCCCCGCCGGTAGTGTCCTAGCGTCACATCTTAACTAATTGCAGAAAGCAGGTAACTAAAAATGCAGAGAGAAAAAGACTTACTCCACAGCGGCATCTGCTCCTCCCTCCTATTTCTGATGGGACCATTAATCATAGGTAATATATTCCAGCAGCTTTATAATACCATCGACGCCGTCGTAATCGGCAAATATGCAGGACTGGAAGCGTTCGCGGCCATCGGGGTATCGGGAACCATTATGAATCTTTTTATCTTTATAATCAGCGGCTGCTGTTCGGGCATTGCCGTCATTCTTGCCCAATATTATGGGGAACGGAATTATTCCGGGTTCCGGAGCGAGGTGTTCATGGCATTTACTCTGGGCAGTGCCGGTGTCCTAGGGATCAGCATCCTGGCATTTTGCAGTGTCGGGTCCATCCTGCGTTTTCTACACACCCCTCCTGAAGTGGCCGCCCAGGCGGCCGTCTACCTTAAGATTATATTTGCCGGGCTGGTTCCCGCCTTTTTTTACAATCTCTGTTCTGCCGTCCTGCGCTCCATCGGCAATACGGTAGCCGCGCTTTTAATATTAATCTCTGCCATCCTGTTGAACTTTGCCATGGATCTTCTCTTTATCAGAAACTTCGGCATGGGGATCGCGGGAGCCGCTGCCGCGACAATACTGGCCCAGATCCTGTCCGCCATTCTCGGAATTATTTATCTTGTGAAAAGTTATCCCTCCCTGCTTTTTAAGAAGGAAGATATGCATTTCAGCCGCGGGCTCTTTTTCAGGACGCTGCGCTACTGCTTCGTATCCGCTCTTCAGCAGGCCAGCCTGTATCTGGGAAAACTTCTAGTGCAGGGAACGGTCAACACCATGGGCACGGAAATGATTTCCGCCTACACCGCCACGGCAAGGGCGGAAGGTTTTGCCAACTCCTTCGGTGACAGCGGCACGGAGGCTCTCTCGGTCTTCATTGCCCAAAATACGGGGGCCGGGAACCGGGACAGAGTCAGGAAAGGATTTAATAAGGGGTTTCTGCTTCTGGCCGCCATGGGAATCTCCCTGTCCTTCGTCATGTACATAACCGCCGGAATGAGCGTCTCCTTTATCTCCGGCACGGATAATCCAATTGTAATAAAAGAGGGAGTCCGCTACATGGCAGTCATCTCCCTCTTCTATCTCTTTAATTATATCGGCGCCGCATATGTGGGCTTTTTTAACGGTATCGGAAAAGTGGGGATATCGGCCGTCAGCGTCGTATTCCATATTTCCATCCGGGTCGTCATCTCCCGGCTCCTTATCCGGAAACTGGGGCTTGTAGCCGTGGCCGCCGCCACTGGAACCGGCTGGGCTGCCCTGGTGCTGTGCCAGACCCTGCTTTATCTGACCCGTTACCGCAAACGTCAGTCAATCACGGCCTCCGCCGGAAGACGCTGTGAATAAACCACGACAAGGTCCTGATCCAGAATCTCGGTATTTCCTCCCGGAATAATGACCTGATCGCCGCGCTTTATCATTACAATGATCGTATTCTTATAAAATTTGGCTTCGAATATCTTTTTATTGCACCACCGGTGATCCGGGGTGATCCGAATCTCCTTCAGGAGGATCTCCCGGTTATCGGAGAAACCTTCCGCTCCCAGAATGACCGTATCGCCTGCAAGAATCTCCGTATTGCCCTTGGGGACCACCACCTGCTCCCCTCTCTTGATTACGGCAATAAGCGTGCCCGGATGGAGGTGGATATCGCATATCTTCTGATTTACCCACGGGTGATCCGCGCCTATCGGAAGCTGGATAAACTGGATCTGGGTATTTTCCGTATAGTCGGTAAATGTTTTCATAACATCCGCGCTCTCGTCTATCATACCGCACTTTTTAGCCAGCACCGGAAGCAGGGAACCCTGAAAAATAATGGAAAACAGAACCACACAGAACACAATATGGAACACGTCGTTACTGGTATTGCTTCCGCTCACCGTCACCATAATTGCAAATACGATGGAGGCCGCTCCACGCAGCCCTGCCCAGGAGACAACGAGATACTGGTTAAGCGGCGTTTTAAACGGAGCCAGTAAGAGTCCCACCGCGGCCGGACGGGCAACAAAGGTCAGAAAGACCGCGATCGCGGCCGCCGGTAAAAAGATGGCCGGCATCTGGGAGGGAAATGCCAGAAGTCCCAGAAGGAAAAAGAGCAGAATCTGCATGAGGCCGGTACAGGCATCGAAAAAACTTACCAGCGTTTTCTGGTTTTTAAGCGCCTGGTTTCCCAGAATAATTCCGGTCAGATATGTGCTCAGGTAGCCGTTTCCTCCCAGGAGCGAGGAGAGGGCATAAGAAATAATGGCGACGGCAAAGACAAATATCGTATCAAATCCCTCGCCGTAAAACTGATATCTGTTCAGGAAACGCGATGCGGTGAAAGCCACGGCCACGCCGATCAGCAGGCCGAAGAACAACTGGCTCACCAGCATTCCCACAATCTCGAAGCCGCTTGTTGAACCCGACATAGCAGAAAGAATGATAATCGTCATCATATAGGAAAATGGGTCGTTGCTTCCACTTTCCAGTTCCAGCATGGAAGCGGAACCGTATTTCAGGTTGAGTTTTCTGGATCTCAGGATAGAGAATACGGAGGCTGCATCGGTGGAGCCAAGAACAGAACCTATCAGCATTCCCTCCAAAAAATCCACATGCAGGACAAAGTAACAAAAAAGCCCCGTCAGGACGGCCGTAAGTACCACTCCGATTGATGAAAGCAGTATGGATTTGCCCGCCACCGGCCTCGCTTCACTCCATCTGGTGCCGAATCCGCCGTAAAACATGATAAAAATAAGGGCAACGGAACAGATTTGCTCCGCAAATTCGTAATTGTCAAATGGTATCTTAAAGACTCCGTCCGACCCGAACAACATTCCCAGCACAATAAAAACAAACAGAGTAGGTACACCGATCCGGCCTGAGATTTTACTGCTGAGAATGCAGATGAAGATTACAACAGATGTAATAAAAAGTGACAATGTAAGTG
>CATWBR010000493.1 GCA_958349075.1 uncultured Clostridium sp. | reverse complement strand
CCAATAAAAAATGGGATACCGCAAATTCATTTCATGAGTTTTCGGTATCCCTATGTTTATGAAAATGAGAGTAGTATGAAAAAACTTTTATATTGCTTTTGAAGCTGGCCCACCGGTTCTATACCAGATATTCCTCAATATAATGTGAGGCCACGGCTCCGTCGGCCGCTGCAGTTACAATCTGTCGGAGGGGTTTTGTGCGGGCGTCGCCGACTGCAAAGACGCCCGGGAGGTTTGTTCTGGTGGTTTCATCGGCAGTCAGATAGCCCTGCTTGTCCATTTCAACCTGTCCCTTAAAGAGATCGGTGTCGGGTACTCTGCCGATGGCGGCAAACACGCCGTCGCATGCGATTTCTTTTACGCTGCCGTCGTTATCCGTTACCATAACGCCGGATACTTTTTTATCGTGCAGAATCCCGGTCACTCTGCTGTTCCAGACAAATTCGATTCCGCTGTTTTTAAGCGGTTCCAGATAAATCCTGGAGGCGCGGAGGCTGTCCCTGCGGTGTACCAGATATACTTTCTTACAAATCTTTGAGAGGTACAGCGCATCGGCGGCCGCGCTGTTTCCGCCGCCTACGACAACGACCGTCTTGCCTTTATACATCATGCCGTCGCAGGTGGCACAGTATGCCACTCCGCGGCCCCGAAGAATCTTTTCCTCGGCAAGGCCCAGTTCACGCGGGGAAGCTCCGGTAGCAAGCACAACCGCACGGGCCTCAATCTCTCCCTTGGAGGTGGTGATCTTCTTAACGTCCCCGTCAAGCTTTACCTCCGTGACGTTCAAAAAAGCCGTTTCTACGCCGAAACGTTCAGCGCCCTTCTGCATTTTCTCGCCTAGTTCAAAGCCGTCAATGCCCTCGTCAAAGCCCGGGTAATTATCCACCTGGCCGGTGGTGGCCATCTGGCCGCCTGGGGAGAGCTTTTCCAGTACAATGACCGAATAGCCGCTTCTGGCGCAGTAGAGCGCCGCGGTATATCCTCCCGGTCCGCCGCCGATGACGGCGACATCATATGATTGTTTCATCTGATACCTCCTCTTACAGTGCGCCGTTTTCTTTTAACCATTCTTCAATTGCATCCTGTGAAGCCGGGTTAACGACGGAGTCCACCATTTCACCGTTTTTAAATAAAATCAGAGTCGGGATTGTGTCTACTTCATATTTTTCTGCAAGTTCTTCCTCGGTATCGATATCGAGCTTTGCCACCTTGATTTTGCCTTCATATTCGGCCTCCAGCCTGTCTATGGCAGGGGAGAGACGGCGGCAGTAACCGCACCAGGGAGCCCAGAAATCAACTACCACAGGTTCGGAAGATTTTAAAACAGTTTCATCAAAATTTTTGTTTATCGTAAGTACGGCCATATTGGCACCTCCTGAATTTTAATATAATTATTATAGAGTAAGTTTGTTTAAAAGTGAATTAGTTTATACATAAAGCTGTCTGAACGGTATGGGGAGAAGTATCTTCAACTTAATACACGCTGCCGGCCTTGCGGACCAGATTTTCCATGAGAAGTTCCATCTTAGGAACCGCCGGATGGCCGTCCAGGCCGTAATCG
Source organism: uncultured Clostridium sp. (assembly GCA_958349075.1). Lineage (GTDB taxonomy): Bacteria > Bacillota > Clostridia > Lachnospirales > Lachnospiraceae > Otoolea. The sequence goes on along the minus strand of CATWBR010000493.1, from coordinate 1,543 downwards.
GAAGCCATTTTTGCAATCCTCGGGAATGCAAGCCATGTGCTTCCTGCCTCATCTTCCCACACGGAAATTTTAAGAGGCAGTTCCAGGGAGATGCTCTGATCCTTCTGCATCAGTCCTGTGCCTACAAGCGGGGAACCGAATACAAGAACCGTAGTGGGGCGAAGCTCGAGTCCTGCTTCCCTGGCATTGGCGGCGTGATCAAATTTTGCAAAAAGAGGAATCTTTCTCTCGGATAATTCTTTTTCCAGTTTCTCCACGGCGGCTGCGGCCGGAAGCTGTCCCTCAAAAAGGTAGAGCTTGTTGTCATCGTAGCCCGTAGAGAGAAGGTCGCCGAATGCTCCGGCAATCCGGCGTCCGAGGTTTGTGAAATCCACGCCCTCCTTGTTGGCGAGCAGTGTGACGCAAACCAGTTCTTCGGAATGGGTAAACCGGCTCAGGAAACAGGAATAGCCCGGAAGGGACCCCTTAATATCCATCAGGCCGCGGTGCTTGTAAAACTGCCATCCGGCCACCGCCGGAACCTCTTTGCCGTCAGGCAGGCTCCAGGGAGTATAGACCATTGCCCTGTTTTCAGGCTGATGAATCAGTACGGAGCCGGCAAGGCCGATATCCCAGGTGGAAATATCCTGTGCCGATGCCCAGATATCGGAGAAACCGGGAAGCGCCGATGACGGGATGCGGGGGAGGAGATTTCCGTTCTCACCGTAGCTTGCCGCAGGTTCCGTCGGATCGATGTAGGTTCCGTCCTTCTTGAAAAGCTGATGTATATTTTCCGTCAGGGATACATCCTCATGGATAAATCTGTCCAAATCCTCGGCAAAACCTGTGTGTCGCAGGCCAAGATAGTTAATCTGGCGCTCTGTGACAAAATCATGGTAAGATTTACCTGAAATCTCCTCGACAACCTGTGTCAGCAGCAGGAAATTAGATGCGCTGAGTCGGACATCCGTGCCCGGGGCGAAAAGGAGAGGCAGGTCTGCAATCAGGCCTTCCAGTTCCCCTTTCTGCCATTCTCTGAAAGGAGACCATTCCTTGCTTTCGCGGTAATCGGGAAGTCCCGACGCATGGCGGAGAAGCTGCAGGATGGTGATGCCTTTAAATGACTCCGGGATCCCATGGAGATAAGTTTCAACTGCACCATTGATATCGAGTTTTCCGTCTTCATAAAGCTGCATGACGGCTACCGCCGCGAATGCCTGGGAGATCGGCCCTGCCGGCCACATCGTGTTTGCGGAAGCGAGACGCTTCTGTCCGGCATCGGAGACGCCATATCCGACAACTCTTGGTATATAGGGAGCCTGAACAATAGCCAGCGTCAGGCCGGGAATCTTCTCTTCCTTCATAAAATCCCAAATCATTTCATCAACAGTCCGGCCGAGATAAGATACATCGGCGCTGCCACGCATTTTCATCGTTTCGTGTTCTTTTGTGTTCATAAAACCCTTCCTTTCTATGTGTCAGATGTAGTCTGGCGTTATTATTATGTTATATGTAATCGGAAAAGTTACATTTCTTAATTGTAACTATAACGGTTACAGTTAGA
>CATWBR010000492.1 GCA_958349075.1 uncultured Clostridium sp. | reverse complement strand
ATATAAATGAACATGTTCATTTAATGGAAACAGGGGAAGGTTACGGGATGAGAAGAAGAGATGACAGTCTGCGCGGCACTCTGATTGAGTCTGCGCGGGCGATTGCGGATACGGAAGGAATTGAAGCCGTAAATATGCGTTCGCTTGCGCAGAGGGCAGGGGTTGCTACCGGCACGGTTTATAATTATTTTTCCAGCAAGGAGGATATCCTGCTGGCTCTGACGGAAGAGTACTGGAAGAAGACGCTGTGCGAGATGAGGACGGCAGTCACGGCAGATTCCTTCTGCGGACAGCTTGAAGAGATTTTTATCTTTCTGAAGGAACGTATCGACAGCTCGGGAAGTTCTCTTATGAACAGCCTGGGTGAAGTGAAAAAAGCGGGGCAGGAACGCATGGAATCAATGCAGGCGGTACTGGCGGAAACGCTGATCCGGCGGATGGAGCAGGATCCTTCCGTGAGGAATGATATCTGGAACGGAATATTTACCATGGAACAGTATTCGCGTTTTATTGTGGCGAATATGGTCATGTTATTAAGGACGGAGCCGTATGAGTTCCATTTCTTTATTGAGATGGTCAGGCGTACGCTCTGCAGGACGGGAGACGATTATGGCTCAGGCGATTGCGGAAACAATATTTGATATTTTATATCTTGGGTTTGCCCTGATTACGGGTTTGACCATGCTGGCAAGGGGAAAAGGCAGGCTTGTGAAACTGGCCGGACTCATGACGGCGCTTCTTGGAGCAGGGGATGCATTTCATTTGGTTCCACGTTCTTATGCACTATGGACAAACGGGCTGGAGGCCAACGCTGCGGCGCTGGGAATTGGCAAATTTGTCACTTCTATCACCATGACCGTTTTTTATCTGCTGCTTTACTATATATGGCGTGAACGGTATGGAATCAGAGAAGAGAAACAACTCACGGCGGCTATGTGGCTTCTTTCAATTATTCGGATTGGTCTCTGCCTTCTGCCGCAGAACCAATGGCTCCAGTACCGCCAGCCGCTGTTGTTTGGCATACTGCGTAACGTGCCGTTTGCGGTAATGGGGGTAATTATCATTGTAATTTTTGCCCGGGAAATAAAGCGGACCAAAGACGATGTGTTCCGTTTTATGCCTCTGGCGGTGGGGCTGTCCTTTGGATTTTACCTGCCGGTTGTACTTTTCAGCGGAACCGCGCCTGCGGTCGGCATGCTGATGATACCGAAGACACTGGCTTACGTGTGGATTGTGCTGATGAACCGACGGCTTTATAAACAGGAACGGTAATTAACTGAGAATCCCACAGAAAGGGGAACAAATGATTAAACATTATGCGAACGCATCTCTTGCATACGCGGCGGCAGCCATGGTATCGGGAGTATTTTACAGGGAATATACGAAATTCAGCGGGTTTACAGGCCATACGAATTTGTCTGTGATGCATACGCATTACTTTATTTTGGGAATGTTCTTTTTCCTTTTATTGATGCTGCTTGAAAAGAATTTTGGATTTTCAGGAGAAAAGGGTGTGGGAAAGATTATCGCTGTCTATCATGTGGGGCTGAATATTACCGGCCTTGGCTTTTTGCTCAGAGGACTGACACAGGTATGGAACAGCACGCTGGACAGGGGCATGGACGCCTCCATATCGGGCATTGCGGGGATTGGCCATATTCTGCTTTCAGTCAGCGTGATTCTTCTGCTGCTGAGGCTCAGGAAGCAGGTACTTCAGTACCATTAGCATACAGGCGGTGCGCAGTGCCCCATTTAAAAATCAATTCTGCAAAACGGCCGCATTGTAATCGCTCCGCGGGATTCTTTTCATTAAACAGGAAATTCTCTGTTAAATAAAAACCGCTCCGCGGAGGATGTGCACTGCGTGCTAAGGTAGTATGCCGCTAAGCCGACTGCACTCCGGCGCGGGATTCTGCCTGGGCAGAATCCTTATTCTCTTTTATCACCCAGGAACAGGCAGATAATTCCACAGAAAATACCGGCGATTGGGAAAATAACCGCTGCATAGCGGAACATATCGAACGTAAGGCCGAGGAACAGAAACAGGGCGGTGGCAAGCAGCATGACGGCGCCGCACAGTTTGCTGGCCAGACGGCCTTTTTCCGTGTCCTGGGCAAGGCTTGCACGGTTGTTGTATTTTTCAATATTGTACTTATCCTTCTGAAGGCCGAAGTAAATGAAAATGCCTACGGCCAGAGAGGTGCAGATGAGAAAAACAGCCCCGCCCGCCTCGTCATAATACGGAAACTGCATATATTCCAAAACAACGTTCAGACAGAGGGCAAACAGGAGCAGGCAGGCGCCGGATGCCATGGCGATTGCATATTTCCTGTGAAAATCGTCACTCTGTTCTCCCGTATAGAAATCGGTGACGGAGGGGTAACGCTTGCAGTAATACTTGTGATTGACGTTTGATATAATCAGTATATATACGCCGATGCCAATCAGGATAAACATCAGGATACTGGCGACGGCCTCGTTGAGTATACCTTCCAGCGAAGCGGCGGGTACCACTGAAAATATAATCAGGGAAACCGCAGAGGCAATCATAATGGAAAAATGATTCATATGGAGGTCATAACCGGCCAGATCTTCTTTCTCCGCTTCCGTCACGTCGCCCTTGAGCAGGCTGTCCATTGAACAATCAAACAGTTCACAGATCTGAAGCAGTTTCTCCAGTTCCGGATAGGAGCCCCCGGATTCCCACTTGGATACCGCCTGCCTGGACACCTCCAGTTGTTCGGCAAACTGTTCCTGTGTCAGGTTTTGTTTCTTCCGTAAATATTGCAAATTGTCTGTAAAACTCATATTTTATCCTCCTGCAGAATGTATTTGATGTGTTTTATTCTACAGTTGCACCAGCGCCACTGCCACCAACTTCATGTATCATATCAGATTTTCTCCGCTACCTGTGGTTGCAAAGCCTGAAAAGGGCATAAAACAGCACAAAAGCAGCCTGTCTAAGTCTATCTTACCGAATAAACATAAAATAATCAATATTTCTTCCTGTGCATGGAAGCAGGAAAAGGATATAAACAGAAACAAATAAAACAGATTAAAACGTTACCTGGTTACAGACTGGAATGTGAATTTATGATATGATTTTAAATATCATAGAT
>CATWBR010000491.1 GCA_958349075.1 uncultured Clostridium sp. | reverse complement strand
GTTCATGATAATCAGCGCATAAGGCCATACGGGGATATCTTCAAAGCCGATCACCTCATAGGTCACCGCAAGGCCGCGTATCCAGTAAGCCATGGCGCAGACGATTAAAATGATTCCAATATGGACACTGAGCGTCTCAATCGCGGAACTTACCGTTGTCTCACGTCCCAGTTCTCCCTGTTCTTCCTTCTTCTTTGTATAACCAAAGGATGTGGATGCCGGAAGCTGTGCCGATTTTTTGAGAAACGCCGTCTCCCCGTTTTTGGATGCCCTGTTGATAATAAAAACACCCAGTATTAATCCGCCCAGCAGGCCTACCGTAGCAAAGGTACTGGAAACTCCCTGCGCCAGTTCCCAGTGGGACGCTCCCGCCTCCATCAGGACATTGCCGACCGCGCCTGCGCTGCCGTGTCCGCCGTTAAAGCCCTGGGACATTTCAAAGCCGAAATTGTTGTAAAGATTCAGGTTCGGAAGAAGTTTTCCCATCAGAAGAGCCAGGCCTACGCCTAAAATCACCTGGAATCCGAAAGCACCGCTGGCGATTCCGCTGATCATGGTCACCTTTGCCACTTCCCGGCGGCCGCCGCCCTTCTTCTCCGCTTTTTTATTTTTAAATTTCCCCAGTGGAATTGCCGCAAATACCGGAACGATCAGGATACCGGGAAGCAGGGACCAGGTGGATACCCACTCCTCCTGGATCGGCACAAAAGAAGCCTGTCCCCAAACCTGCGGTCCCAGAAACAGGCCCACAAAGCCTCCTAAAACCGATGCCGGGACTAAAAGCTTTCGGAACAGCGGCACCTTTGCCCTGAGAAACATACCAATCAGCAGCAGCGCGCAAAGCACGCCTGTGCTCTGAATAAGAGACTGAAGTAAAGAACTTGTCATGAGTAACCCTCCAATTTTAATTTGCATCGCCGGATCCATGGCTGCACATTTTTGATAAATTTATTATACTATTCAGCCCTCATCATTGTCTAATTCTAATAGCATAATAGAACTTATCACATTTTTGTGATGATAGGCAAATTAAGGGATTATAAGAGCTATCAGATGAATGGAATTAGATTTCAGAAATTGAACCCGATATAATAAAGACGTGTTTATACAGATTGATTTTATTGGAGGTAGAATTGGACCATGAATAAGAAACAGCTCGGCCGGTTGTTCGGCGACTATGGGTACATCACAGCAATTGTGACCGTTATGACTTTTGTAATCTATTTTTTTCAGCTCCCCAACCACTTTGTCTTCGGAGGGGTAACGGGACTTGCCGTACTTCTTTCCTCCGTCACCCCTCTCAGTTTTTCTATCCTTAACCTGTCCATCAACCTGATACTGATTCTGGCCGGTTTTCTCTGTATCGGCAAAAAATTCGGTGTACGGACCGTCTACGTGACCCTGCTGTCTTCCCTTTTGTTCCGTTTTCTGGAAGTCCGGATTCCGGCCCCCGCACCGGTTACGGATCAGCCTATACTGGAGATGATAGCCGTCATCTTTACCGTGGCTATGGTGGCTGCCTCCCTGTTTCAGAAGGATGCCTGCAGCGGCGGCACCGACATCGCGGCCATGATTATTCAGAAATATGTAAAAATGGATATCGGCAAGGCCCTGTTCTGCGTGGATCTGATGACGGTCCTATTCTCCTTTGCCATCTACGGCGCATCCATCGGGCTGTTTTCACTTCTGGGACTTATGTGCAAAGCTTTTGTCATAGACACCTGTATTGAGAGTCTGAATCTGAACAAATATTTTACCATCATCTGCCGTGATCCGGATGCCGTGTGCCGGTACATCCGCCAGGATTTGGGACGCGGGGCCACCGTCTACCAGGCGGAGGGAAGCCATACTCATGAAAAAAAGTACGTCGTCATGGCGGTAGTCAAACGCAGCCAGGCAATCCTGCTGCGAAGTTTTATCCGTAACAGTGAACCGGACGCATTTCTGGTGATTACCAACAGCAGCGAGGTGGTGGGAAAGGGCTTTCTTCTGGAATAGCCCTTCATTCGCTCTGCCTTTCACTGGAGCTGTCGATCTTTTTGAGAAACTCTGCCATACATCTAGGGACATATCTTTTTTTCTTATAGTAGAAACTGATATCCCGCCGGGAAAACTCCAGATCCAGTTTGTAGTAGACCACATCCGGATGGGGTTTGGCGCTCTTAATCAGGGTATCGCTGATAAAAGAGGCTCCCACGCCGGCGCAGGTCATATTGTAGGCCGTAAGCTGCTGGTTCATCGTGAGGATTGCCTTCGGTGAAAATCCATGGTGTTCGCAGACCTCCAATGCCTTCTGGTAAGTCTTATTCTCGGGGGACAGAAGGACAAAGGGGGATTCTTTGAATGCTTCCAACGGAACGCCGGGATACTGCGGCCCGAGAAACCGTCTTGAGATAATATTGTCGAAACTCTGCTGCCAGGCGAGAAGGGAACGGTTTATCTCCCATTTCCGCGGAACGGCCAGTATCATATACTCGGTCCTGTAGTGCTGTCTCTCAAACAGAGCATCCGGCAGCTCCTCATTTTCAATCAGGAAATCCAGCACTCCGTCCGACAATTGTTTCTGAAGCGTAGTCACACTCCCTTCCACAATGCTGATTTCCACGTAGGGAAATTCCGATTTATACTCCGCAATCAGGGGCGGCAGCACATAGGAAGAAAACAGGGCTCCGCTTCCAATCAACAGCTTTCCGGTCTTCAGATTCTGGGAGTCCGCCAGATAATTCGTAAAATTCTCCTCCACCCTGATAAGCTGCTCCACCGAATCGATATAGGCCTTTCCCACATCGGTCAACTGGACCGGGGACGTGCTCCGGTCGAAAATCGGTGAACCGATACAGTCCTCAATCCTCTTAATCCGGTTACTCAGGGCCGGCTGCGTAATATACAGATTCTGGGCCGCAGCCGAAAAGCTCTTCTCTTTATATATTTCATAGACATATTCTTTACCAAGAAATAAATTTTCTCCCTGCATTATCCTCCCCCCGGCATTCCTGACGGCTGCACCTCAACGAATTTGCGATATCACAAAAAAGTGATGGCTTTTGAGGTTATCATAACAAAAATGCGGGGGGACTGCAACAGGGGACTCTGGATTTAGGGACTCTGTTTTAGTTGAGAT
>CATWBR010000490.1 GCA_958349075.1 uncultured Clostridium sp. | reverse complement strand
CAAAAGAACAAGAATTGATTTAATTCGGTTGAAATATCATCCTATTTAAGGAGCAGTGTGTTCGGGACATGTGCATTTGTGTATGAGTATACCACCCAAACAATTTGAAGTTATCTTTTGAAGAATCATTGATTTTGCCGAAAGATAGCCCGGTATTTTTCCACTGCATTATGGTACTGCCCGGCGGCAAACATCCAGTTGACATCCTCGATCCAGAAGATATTGCCCTCGTCCTGCATATAGGGCAGCGTGTAATTTTGCCTTCTCCGAAGCAATTCTTCCTGCCAGTTTTCATTGATCCAGTTGAAGAATTCCCGGCTGCCGAATTCTTCCCAGGCAATATTGCAGCCGTATTTCTCCCAGTCTTCGTCTGAATAGGAATCTAAATTGGCAATTCCCGCCCTCTGCTCCAGATTAAAATCTTCGTTCTCATGGCTGAGCAGTCCGATTTTGTCCCAAAAGACGAATTCCTCTGTTTTTCTGATTCTGGCAAGTATAACAATACAGCTTAAATCACAGTCATCCTCACAGACCAGAAGAGGCACATTCAGTGTCTCCGGACTGTCAATCATTTCCCAGATAAACTGGTTCTCGGCAGCCCACAAAAGTTCCCCGGACCATGCGGGCAGCAGCCCGAGGAGGGAACCGGACCGCTCCAGTGCGGGACACTTTCCGTCGCTGACGTATCCGTCCAGATACCGTACAAGGGGGATGCCGTCAATATGCCAGTAAAATTCACTGCAGCCGTGCATTGTAGTCACCGGCCGAACGTCAATGGTATTCATCGGATTCTCCTTCCTTCTAAGAAAAAAGATACAGAAACAGGACTTAATATTACCGTGCTGACTCATCTCATATTCACATCATATCATCTGTAAACTTCCGTTACAATGACATTTTGTTCCGGGTTATTCCGTGTTTTTATTTTCCGGCCTGTTACTGGGCACGGTGTGAACAGTAACTCCGGCCTTTCCAATAAACCCGATTTTCTTTACCAATCTTGTAATTCCATCAAGAACTGTGTATAATGGTCAATAAATATTGACCATTATACATGAAGTAAATATGGATTATTCAGGAGGGCGATTGCATGGAAAAAGATTCCTTTGAGGCGCGCAGACAGAGTTTCGCGGAGAAATTTGAACGGTGCCAGCCTGCGCTTTCCGCAGTGGGAGATGAGACGAGACAGCTCATCATAAGAACGCTGATCGAGAATTGCGGGATCGGGGGAATCCGCGTCGGAGAGATACAGAAAAGCACGAATATTTCCAGAACTGCAGTTTCCCACCACCTGAAAATACTGAAAGAGGCGGGAATCATCACGGTGCGCCAGAGCGGCACGAAGAACTTCTATTACCTGGACCCCGAAAGCAGCAGTATGAGGCGGATTGCGGAGTTTTGGAACGAGGCGGTGGAAATGATGGGGCTATGCCCTCATGTGAGAGAGGAGAAGAAAGAATGAGACTTAGTACAATGTATTTCAGCCCGACGGGCGGGACAAAGAAGGTGGCGGAGATTTTAAGACGCGGACTGGAAGGGAATGAGGGCGGTACAAAACCAGTACATAAAGAGATTGATTTATCACTTCCTAAGGAGGATTACACACAATACAGTTTTGGAGAGGAGGATCTCTGTATCATTGCCGTGCCGTCATTCGGCGGCCGTGTGCCTGCCGTGGCGCTGGAACGCCTGAGGATGATGGAAGGGGGAGGCGCCAGAACGGTGATGGTGGCCGTGTATGGGAACAGGGCGTTTGAGGATACGCTTCTGGAACTTGAAGATACGCTCCTTGCGGCCGGATTTGCGCCGGCGGCGGCCATTGCGGCGGTTGCGGAACACTCCATTATGCATCAGTTTGCCGGGGGAAGGCCCGATGCGGAGGATGAGAAAGAGCTGACCGGTTTAGCGGCAAGGATTAAGGATATGTTATCGGAAGAAAGAAAAGGGACGGCAGGATGCGCGGAGTATGCCGGAATTGCCGGTCTTCCCGGCAGCCGTCCTTACCGGGAATATAACGGCGTTCCATTTAAACCGGAAGGAGACAAATCATGTACAAAATGCGGTTTGTGTGCAAAGAAATGTCCTGTTGGCGCAATTCCGGCCGATACTCCTTCTTCGGTTGACAAGGAAAAATGTATCTCCTGTATGCGCTGCGTTTCAGTCTGTCCGCAGCATGCGAGAGATTTAAACAAGGTTCTGCTTTTTGGCGTCTCACAGAAGATGAAAAAGGTATGTTCAGGCAGGAAAGAGAACGAATTATTTATCTAAAGGAGACGGGTAAAATGCTGAAGGCGGTCTTTATCGACTATACCGGAACTATAATAGAGGAAGGCGGGGAGGATGCCTCGCAGATGCTGATGCGCTGCTACCGGAACAGTAACATCGGGAGCATCACAGCCATGCTGGACTATTGGTGGAAACAGATTAAAAGGTTTGAGGCAGAAAGCTTTGATGAGAATTTTCTGACTCAGGATGAGATTGTGGAGCGGACACTGGAGCGCTGCAGGGTGGAGATCCATCTGAAGGAGAACTTCGATGAACTCCATAAGCTGTGCCAAAGATTCTGGATGTATGCGCCGGCATTTCCGGACGCGGCGGAATTTTTTGAACGGTGTAAGCTTCCCATATATATCATAACAAATAACGGACTCTCCTATGTCGAAGAGGCAATGAGGGATAAAGGGCTTGCCCCGGCCGGCATTATCTGCGGTGAGAGCGTCAGAGCATATAAGCCGCACCGCGGGCTGTTTGAGCGGGCGCTTGAGGTGAGCGGATGCAGGGCGGATGAGGTAATACATATCGGTGATTCGGTGGAATCCGACGTGAAAGGGGCATTATCCGCCGGAATCCGGCCGGTATTATTGGACCGGGAGGGAAAGAAGCAGTGCGGGGAGGCGGTGACAATCCGCACTCTTTTAGACGCCCTGCCGATGATTGACCGGGAATTGGTGCAGGATGCGCAATTGTGATAACGTAACAATGAAAGATTATTCAGGAGAAACAGGGGGCGGCCGCCGTAATAAGGGGGAGGCCCTCTGTTCGATCACTTTTCTGGTTTTCGATCCCGCCTCCCTTACCGCATCTCTCAGAAACGTCTCCATATCCCAACTAACCATAAATC
>CATWBR010000489.1 GCA_958349075.1 uncultured Clostridium sp. | reverse complement strand
GTAAGGAAGGAAACATTTACTTATTTTATGATTTTTAAGCCCTCCGCCTCCCTTTGCTGTACATTTTTTTGGTTCTTTTGCGGTTAAGATAAATTATGTATATAAGGTTAAAATTTGTTTATTTACCGTATCTGTAATATGCCATATAGTCAGATCAGCTAAATCAATTGCCCGAGAGGCTAAATTATCAAGGAGGAACTCACAATGAAAAAGCATTACCCATCTATCATCCTGACGGCGTTTGCTCTGACGCTTGGACTGTCTGCCAGCGTCGCGGCCGCAGGACCCGGTTCTGCGGCTCCAGACGACCTGAACGCTTATCTGCTGGCCCACACCACAGTCAATGAGGGCAGCCGTTCGCTTCCAATCGATCGCAGCGAGGTCAATGAACATGCAATTACAGGTTACTATACCTACACCTTTCAGGAGGGGGAGGCAGCCGGACGTTCTTTTAAGCTCTATGCCGGCCGGCATGCGGCTCTGCGCGCCTATATCACCGTGATCGCTATTCCCGACGGAACCGACACCTATGATTTTCTGGAGAAACAGGGATGGTTTGAGCAGGCCGATACATATGGGGAACTCCTCTTTGTCCTGGAGCCGGAAAACGGAAGCTGGAAGACTCCGGACGCCGAATCCGCCTATCTGGACGCCTGCCTGGGTGAGAGCGTGGGCAATACTGCTTTCGGCACCCGTGAAACAAGTCCCGGCGGCATTGTCCAGAGCGGAAGGATTCCGGTCAGCGACGGCACGTCCTGCCCTGTCTTCACCGGTCATTCCTGTAACTATTATGTCGGCTACGGCGAGGGCTGCGCTATCCTCGAATCCTGGACCGCCAATCATCCTCTCTATGTCATAAGCCAGGCTTTTATTGAAGGAACGGGCGTGGGAGCGGAACACCTGCAGCGTTCTGCGGCCCGCACTTACGGCGGCATAAATACCGGTTCCTACTATCCCGGCTTCCAGGATTCATCCTTTTCAGCCACCCTCAAAAAAATGCAGAAAGATGGTGTGGGAAACGGCAAATTTATCACAAACGCCGATATTCCGGTTCCTACGCTGTTTGCCGGATACAGTGCCGAAGATGCGAGTATCCCTTACTGGATCCGCGTAAACGATGCCGTGCCGGTACCCGGTGAACAGGGGCTCTTCCGGCAGAGTATCTCCTCCGATGCATGGCAGACAGCCTACGCCAATCAAATCGCCGGGAACTGGGAGCCGGGAACCGCTTACGGTATTTCCAAAGTCCAGGTCACCCCGGACATCAGCCTGAACGCTTCCCAAATCCGGGATTTCCTGGCCGCTTATACCAGATACACCAATCCCTTTGCCTACAGCAATAATCTGGCCTACCGTCTGGACTATTATAAAGCAACCGAGGCGGCCCGCATCTTCGCCGGGAAAGGCAGGGCCATCGCATCCTATCCCTACCGCGGTTATGACGGTAATGAAGCCGTCGTAGAGCTCCGTGCCCTGGAATCCGCTCGGGTATCTGCTCCCGGCTGCAGTACCGAAGGCACCGTCTATTCCTGCATTTCCGCTTTTGGGGATTATAATGACGACGGAGTATCAGACCCGAGAGAATCTCTTATTTATGTCCCCGATACAGCCAAAAATTCCGGTCCGGACGGAGCTCCCGTTGTAGTTGTTTTCCCCGGCAGCACACAGGCTGCTTCCACCTTTATGGATTGTTCCGGCTGGTGGACCGTGGCGAACGATGAGGGCTGTGTTGTCATTATTGTAGGAGAGTTCTGCCGCAGCAGCGCTTCCAGCCTCACCTACGGCGACGAGGGAGACAGCGCCGATTTTGCTCGTTCAAGCCTTGTTCTGCTGGATCGTGTAATCAGCCCGGACGCCGGTGTGAAACCGGACTTCACCCGCGTGTACGGCAGCGGCCATTCCCTGGGAAGTAATACCATACAAACACTTTGCAACAACACGGAGGCCTATTATTTTGCAGCCGTTGCCTCCACCTCCTTCCCGAACCCGCAGTTTACCGCCGGCCAGATGCCCTGCTGCCTTATTGTCGGCCAGTCGGACATCAGTGAACCGCTTCCCGACCCAAAGGCCAGGGATCTTGTGAAGAATCCGTGGGATACTTCAGCCGACAGCGCTATCTACAACTGGGTTACGGGAGCGCAGGCGATGAATGGTCTGACTGCGGCTTTCATTCCCAATCATCATGCCAGCTTTCTGGCTGCCTGCTCCAGCTTTCAAGAAAGCGGACGGTATTACACCTATACCTGGAACAATAACAGCAATGTTCCCTTAGTCCGTTTTACCCGAACCCTGGCCCGGGAGCATAACTGCTATCCGGAGGAATTCCGGCTGGCCTGGGATTTCCTTAAACACTACCGCCTGAATCCGGACGGCGCCCGCAGCTACAGCGCATCCGCCTTTGAATCGGCCGACTCCGTATTAATCGTTAAATAAAATACAGCTCCGTGACATCAATGCAGTTTCATCCGCCATTGATATCACGGAGCATTTTATATAAATTAATGAATAAAAAACGAAATAACAAGGATATCACAAGCCGGCGCAAGGAATACTATCAGGTGAAACTAATTAATTTTACCTCAAAACACACTTCAGGAGGTTAAAAAATGGAAACAGATATGACAATGAAAAACGATACCATATGTCTTGCCGGCCACTGTGACGCCGGATGCAAAATGGCGGTTGACAGCATGGAACAGATCAGCCGTTATGTAACTGACGAGAACCTGAGAACCGTTATCAATTCCAGCAAAAACAGACACAAAGATTTGGAGCAGGAAGCTTCCGGCCTGCTGGACAAATACGGAAAAAATGAGAAGGAGCCTGCAAAAATGGCTTCTGCCTTTTCCTGGCTCAGCACGGAAATGAAAATGATGTTTAAGGATGACAACAACCAGATAGCCAAAATCATGATGAATGGCTGCAATATGGGAATCCAGTCCATCAGTGAGGATATTAACAAGTATTCTGATGCCTCTTCCGAGAGTGTGGCCCTGGCGAAAAAAATTGTCAAAGCAGAGGAGAACTTTATGAAAGATTTGGAACGTTTTCTTTAAAATCCCCTGATAGCGCCGCCCTTTTTAAACAAATGTGAAATATATTATCTGTATGAAGTGAATATATAATAGTTAAGAACATACAGAGACAGC
>CATWBR010000488.1 GCA_958349075.1 uncultured Clostridium sp. | reverse complement strand
ATGTAGACATTTATGTAACCGGCTCAAACTCCAGGATGATGTCCTCTGAAATATCTACCTACTTGACTGGCCGTTATATTGCTATTCGCATTTACCCTTTATCCTTTTCGGAGTATATGATTTTCCGAAAAGAATATACGGAGGTTTTTAATCCTCACACAGAACTCGCAAATTACCTGCGGCTTGGGGGGTTCCCGGCAGTTCATCTGCAAAAATACACGTCGGACGAGGTCTATACCATCGTCAGGGATATTTATAATTCTACGATTTTTACTGATATTGTAAGGCGTAATCAAATCCGAAAGGTGGATCAACTGGAACGTATTGTGAAGTTCGCTTTTGACAATGTTGGACGCACCTTCTCCGCAGCTTCCATTTCCAAATATCTGAAAAGCGAAAATCGGGCCATTGATAACGAAACGGTTTATAACTACCTCAGTAAGCTGGAAAATGCCTATATCCTTCACCGCTGTTCCCGCTTTGATGTACAGGGCAAGGAAATTTTGAAAACACAGGAAAAATTTTATCTGACCGATCCGGCCCTACGTTACAGCGTGCTGGGATATTCCGCGGACAGTGCAGCAGCCATGCTGGAAAATATCATTTATCTTGAATTGCTGCGTCGGGGATACGAAGTATATGTAGGAAAACTGGACAGTGCTGAAATAGATTTCATTGCCGTTAAGAAGGAAAATAAGCTATATATTCAGGTGACCCAGGAGATTGGTTCCCCTGAGACCGAAAAACGCGAATACGGTAGGCTGCTTGATATTCGAGATAACTATCCGAAGTATGTGCTGCGAACAGACGCATTTGCGGGCGGTAATTATGAGGGAATCAAAACCATGCATGTTGCTGATTTTCTGCTAAGTGATGCATATTAAAAAGGGAGGGGAATGTTAGGGATGGCAGAAATAAAAATGTCTTCCGAAAGCTAAGCTTACAAGGAAACGAAATAGAAATTTTCCGGTTTTGATTATAACGCCAGTCCCTATCCTGTGGAGTATTCTTCATAATGCCGAAAGGTGGTAAATTAAATGAAACTGAAAAAATTAAACGACAAAGTATATTACTATCCGCACCAGCCTGAAACAGACCGGCCAATGCTGGTCTATTTAAAAGGCGGCAGAATCACACTGGCCGTTGATGCGGGAAACTCTGCGGCCCATGTTGATGAATTTTATCAATCCTTAGAGGCGGAGGGATTCGGAAAGCCGGACGTCACGGTGATCACGCATTGGCACTGGGACCATACATTTGGGATGCACCGTATTCACGGTTTATCAATTGCCCACTGCAAAACGAATGCGTTTTTGGAAAGAGAAAAGGCCAGACTGTCCGATGACGCCTATCTGCAATTTCTGAAAAAGGATGATGAGTGCCTGAATCGGGAATATGATGGGAATCGTGAGATTGTCATTGCACTGCCAGACATTCAGTTTCGTAATGAACTGACTCTGAATCTCGGCGGAATGACGGCAAGAGTTTTTCATGCCGAATCGCCCCATTCAGAGGATACGGTTCTTATCTATGTTCCCGAAGAGAAAATATTGTTTTTGGGAGATTCAACAAGCGAAGACTTTTATAACGACGGCTATATGGACAGGGGGAAAATGAACTCATTAATTAAATTGATTGAAAGCCATGATTGTGAATATTGCATATTAAGCCATACAGAACCTTTGACAAAAACGGATTTGCTTCAGTACTTAAAATCGATATAGAAGATGCCGGGGCTCTGGCTTTGCTTCTGAACAGTTTGGGATTTCCGATGATAGGGGAGTCCGACACAATTTGAAAAAATAATGGAAGGAATGGATAATATGGCAAAAACGGGTGAAATAACTCAGGCAGTCATGGAGACACCGGTGCTTCGGAACGTGGCTTTGGAAAAAGAACTGGTATGGATCAATCCGGATAAAACGGATTTCAATACGGGGTCAGAAGGACAGGAGCTTACCATGGCGGATATTGACGATGCGGAGGAGAGACTGAAACGGTTTGCTCCGTTCATCATGCAGCGCTTTCCGGAAACGAAGGAGAGAGGAGGCCTGATTGAGTCCGCGCTGAAGCCGATTCCCAATATGCAGAAACTGCTGAACGACACATATCATGCCGGTCTGGAAGGCAGACTGCTTTTAAAACAAGACAGCCATCTGGCGATCGCAGGCTCCATTAAAGCGCGGGGAGGCATTTATGAGGTGCTTAAGCACACGGAGGAGCTGGCTTTAGAGCACGGCCTCATTGCCCCGGAGGAATCCTATGCCCGGCTGGCATCCGAAGAAAACAGGCGGTTTTTCAGCCGTTATACGATACAGGTGGGATCCACCGGAAATCTCGGAATGAGCATTGGAATTATGAGCGCCGCTATCGGATACAATGCAATTGTACATATGTCCGCAGATGCGAAGCAGTGGAAAAAAGATTTGTTGAGGAGCCGTGGCGTGACGGTTATAGAATATGAGTCGGATTACAGTGAGGCGGTAGTCAACGGCAGAAGATTGTCCGACCAGAATCCAAAAAGTTATTTTGTGGACGATGAAAATTCCAGAAATCTGTTTCTGGGATATGCCGTAGCAGCAAAACGTCTTGTTGCACAGTTGGAGGAGCTTGGAATTACCGTGGATTCGTCCCATCCTCTGTTCGTTTACCTCCCATGCGGAGTGGGCGGTGCGCCGGGCGGCGTGAGCTTTGGCCTGAAACAGGTATTTAAGGATGCGGTACACTGCTTTTTCGTGGAACCTACGCAGGCTCCCTGCATGCTTGCAGGGATGGCGACAAAGCTCCATAACGCCATATCCGTACAGGACATAGGCCTGACCGGGCTGACCCACGCGGACGGGCTGGCGGTAGGGCGTCCCTCCGGTTTCGTGGGAAAAGTGATGGAACCGATGCTGAGCGGTATTTTCACAATCCAGGACAGGAATCTCTATGAATATATGAGAGATCTGCTCAGGACGGAAAATATTTTTCTGGAGCCCAGCGCCTGCGCGGCCTTTACAGGTCCGGCCAATCTGAATGTTTATAAAGGGTCACGGGACTATATAAGGGAACAGGGACTTCAGGAAAAAATGGCCGGGGCCGTCCACATAGCATGGGCGACGGGCGGCAGCCTGGTTCCAGATGGTATCCGGGAAGAATATCAAAATACATA
>CATWBR010000487.1 GCA_958349075.1 uncultured Clostridium sp. | reverse complement strand
GTTATATATATATTATGGACCTGATTCAGTTAAGTATAAGCAATTCGCAAATAAAAAGCTTATATCCTGTTTTATTGTTTTTTGTGATTGGGAATTAAGACAGATCAGGTTCCTGTCCATACCGGTGTAAATGGTAACGGTTCATTTTACGAAAAGAAAGGAAAAACGTCCGGGTATTGTCTATCGGATAGATGGATGCTATACTATATGTATACGAAAATTGTAAAGGCTTTTAGGGCCGGCGGGTATTATGACGACGTGCAGGAAAGCTGCGGAAGGGAGAAGAGAGCCAGGAGGGAGAGCATACTCTGAAAAGCGGCGTATGCCATTGGCTTTCATCAGAATTTATGAATCAGAAAATTGCACTGCTGCTGCAGGAACACTTTGCTTCATATTGCCGGGACGAGCTGGGGGATGAGCAGAATGACTGCAGTCTGACCTATTTTACTTATGATACGCTGAAAGAACTTCAGAAAATCTTTCTGGAGAATAAAGACAAATACGACGGGTTTATCACGAGTGGTGCGGTACCCCTGAATGCACTGCGCGATATCGACGTGCCGCCTTACTCCGTCAAGGCGTATTTTGGCGGTAATCTGGAAAACACATACAGGATTCTTCTGGAGCAGGTACTGAAGCGGGAAGGAACCGATCCGGCCGGGATTGGCCTAGACTATCTGGACGACGGGAAAATGCTGCAGACGGTGCTGGAGCAGGACCGTCTTCCAGAGATGGTTTCCACGTTTGAAAATTCCTTTGTCGGTCTTTCGGAGCAGGAACTGGAGACGGTGGAGAACCGCATTGTCGAGAAATATTTAAGGCAGTGCAGGGAGGGGCAACTGGACTTTGTCATCACCTATTTCCACAGCGTTGTGGAGGCGCTGGACCGGGAAAATATAAAGTGCTATTACTCCTATCCCAGCAGAAATTCGATGCTCCAGACACTGGAGCTGTGCGGAAAAAATATCAGACTGGAAAAGATGCGCCGCAATATTTCCGCCGTTATCCGAATCAGCCCCGATATCACCCGGTGGAGAAATAAGAAAAATTCCAACCAGGAGCTGGAGATGCTGGCGTTAAAGGGCAGCATTCTGGAATATTGCAGGATGTACCGGGCGGAGCCGGTTATGAAGGATGATTTTACCGATGTGGAGCTTTATCTGAACACAGAGCAGGTTCAAAAGATGACGGAGCAGTTTACGGTATTTGATTTGCCGGGATATCTGGAGGAAAAAGCCGGCTTCTGCGGATTTGTGAGCATCGGTTCCGGGGATGAACTGGGCAGGGCCAGACTCCACGCAATGCAGGCCAGGGATTACGGAAGCCGCCTCGGCCGGGATACGTGTATCTATATTGATGAGAAAGAGGAAGTGCATTCTCTGCCCCTTAAGAGCACGGTGGAAAAACCCGCGGCGGGGATTCCGGCTTCCTATGTTGAAACAATCGCAAATCAATCCCATCTGTCATCTGAGACCGTATACCGGGTGATAGCGGCAATGCAGACCGAGCAGTCCGATGAATTTACGGCCACGGATCTTGTCAGAGTACAGGATTTCTCACTGCGCATCGCCACCAGGGTTCTGACCGCTCTGACAGAGGCCGGATATGCGGAAAAGATAGGACAGAAAAGAATCGGGAATAAGGGAAGGCCGCTGAACCTTTACCGGATTAATATCGAATACATCTGACAGTTTACCGCCTTCAATAAAAATTTGTTGAAATATGGTTAAGTTAGTGGTATTATCTTGGTAAAGTATTTGTTAACTTTGCAGAAGGGATTCGGTATATTGTATGGTCAGAGAAAAACGTATCGAAGAGATTAAGAAATATGTGGCGGATAACGGGAGTGTTTCACTCGATGAACTTTGTGAAAGATTCGGTATTTCAAAGAATACGGTTAGAAGAGATGTAGACGGGCTGGTGAAGGCGGGGGCGCTCAAAAAGGTATACGGAGGGGTCAGTTCCGTTTCATCTTCCCTGCCGGAGAGCAGTCACGATGCCAGGATGGCGCTTGAGTCGGAAGCAAAAGCGCAGATCGCCCGGAAGGCGGCGGAGTTTATTGAGGACGGGGACAGCGTTTTCATCGATTCCGGATCCACAACCGGGCGGATTGTGGACTATCTTCATGATAAAAAGAATGTCACGGTTGTGACGAATAATCTGGATTTTATTATGAAGGCGATTCCTTTAAACAATCTGAAGGTGATTGTTTTTTCGGGAATCCTGGATCGTGATATTATGGCATTTACCGGAATTGATGATCAGACGGCCAGAATGCTGAGAAATTTTAATTTTAAAAAGGCATTTTTGTCTGCTACCGGCGTTACAGTTGAATTTGGAGCCATGAATTCCATTTTATCGGAGACTGCCTATAAGTCCACTGCCGTGGAGTGGGCGAAGGAGAGGTATCTCCTTGTGGACAAGACAAAGTTTGGCAGCGTGACGATTAAGAGCTTCTGCAGACTGGAGGATATTGACTGCCTGATTACGGACGCCGCTCCGCCGGAGGATATTTCCCGCGCCATGAGAGAGAACGGCAGCCGAATTATAGAAGTGAAACGGTAGACGGGGTTCCGGCAAGCTGTTAATAATGCGATACAGTATGGGGAGTCGGCAGGCTGTTGCGTATGATGATAAAGGGAGGACGATATAATGAAATTGATTTTCGTTACAATACATGTAAAAAACCTGGAAGATTCCATCCGCTTTTACGAGTCAGTGATTGGTATGAAGCTGGCACGCCGGTTTTCCGGCGGTCCAAAGGTGGAAATTGCATTTTTGTCTGACGGTCCCACGGAGATCGAGCTGATTTGTGATAAGAATGCGGAACATACAGGATGTGCCGGGGGGCCTTCCCTGGGGTTTTCCGTGGAGAACCTGGATTTGGCAATGGAACAGATGAAGGATCAGAATGTGAAAATTGCCAGCGGACCTTTTCAGCCGAATCCGTCAACCCGTTTTTTCTTCATTCAGGATCCGGACGGAGTGAGTCTCGAAATCATTGAACAGAGGTAAGCGAAAACCGCCGGCTCCTTTGAGGCCATACTGCAAAAAGGTCCGATACGGTTTAAATAAAATTAAAAAATAGTCTGAAGACTATGAGATCTGCGCCGGTTATCCGGTGTGGGTCTTTTTTGTTTTATAAGAAAGTTCATCC
>CATWBR010000486.1 GCA_958349075.1 uncultured Clostridium sp. | reverse complement strand
TAACAACTAACTGAGAAAAACCAATGATTCAGGAAAAATAGAAATATAGATTGCAGAAAGAAAGGAAGAAAACTATGAAAGAATTAATGAACAATTTAAATCAGTTACTCGCAGACTTAAACCTCTTATACCGCAAATTACAGAATTATCACTGGAATGTACAGGGAAAGGAATTTTTTGTCCTGCATGGGAAATTGGAAGAATATTACGACGGGGTAAATGAGGAGATTGACCAGATAGCAGAGCAAATCCTGATGCTGGAGGGGCAGCCTCTTGGAAGGATGAAAGATTATCTGGAGATTGGAAAGATTGAGGAAGCTGCCAATGAAAAAGTAGGAGCAGCCGTTATCCTGGAAAATGTCCTGGCCGATTTCAGCTATGTGAAGAGACTTCTAATCAATGTGAAAGAGAAGGCGGATGAAAACAAGGTATACGAGGTATCCGCAATGGCGGATTCCATGATAGCACAATACAGCAAGGCTATCTGGATGATTGAGCAGTCAAAGTAGAAAAAATACAGAAATCATTTTAAGGAGGACTTACAATGTCATTAATTGGAAAAGAGATAAGCGACTTCACGGTACAGGCCTATGCGGACGGCAATTTTAAAGAAATCAGTAAAGCCGATGTGACAGGAAAATGGTCGGTATTTTTCTTCTACCCGGCGGATTTTACCTTTGTGTGCCCCACCGAGCTGGAGGATTTGGCCAACAAATATGAGGAGTTCAAGGCAGTGGGCTGTGAGATTTACAGCGTATCCTGCGACAGCCATTTTGTACACAAGGCTTGGCATGATGCGTCTGCAACGATCAAAAAGATTGGGTATCCGATGCTGGCCGACCCGACAGGCAAGCTTGCCAGGGACTTTGATGTAATGATTGAAGGGGACGGAATGGCAGAGCGGGGAAGCTTTATCGTAAATCCGGAAGGAAAGATTGTGGCCTACGAGGTTATCGCCGGAAATGTGGGCAGAAATGCGGACGAACTGTTCAGAAGGGTACAGGCGTCCCAGTTCGTGGCACAGCATGGCGACCAGGTTTGCCCGGCCAAGTGGCAGCCAGGAGCCGAAACCTTAAAACCCAGTCTTGATCTGGTGGGACTGATTTAATGTCCTGTTTAACCGGCGGAAAAGATTCAGGGTAAATGAATAAGGGAGGAGGACGGAGACTTCTGAAAGGAAGAGGAAGTCTTCCTCCCTTTTTAAACGGAACGTAAGTAGGAAAGCGCACTCCGTACGGACGGCTGTACGGTGAAAGGAGCAGAATTGGAACGTTTATATGATGTAATTATTGTCGGCGGAGGTCCGGCAGGACTGTCGGCAGCTATCTATATGGCCAGGGCCAGATATAAGGTTCTGGTGATGGAAAAGGAAAAAATCGGCGGCCAGATCACGATCACATCCGAGATTGTCAATTATCCGGGGGTGGAGAAGACAAGCGGGAAGGAACTGACAAATTCGATGAAGGAGCAGGCTGAGGCGTTCGGAGCCGAGTTTCTCCTGGCGGAAGTGTTTGACATGGAGCTTGAGGAGGAGATCAAGACACTGCGCACGACAGCTGGGGAATACAGGGCTTTAGGCGTTGTCCTGGCTACCGGCGCAAACCCGAGGAAGCTGGGCTTTAAAGGGGAAAAGGAATTCCAGGGCAGAGGTGTGGCTTACTGTGCCACCTGCGACGGAGAGTTTTTTACCGATCTGGAAGTCTTTGTTATCGGAGGCGGCTTTGCAGCGGTGGAGGAAGGAATTTTCCTGACAAAATATGCGAAAAAGGTGAATCTGATCGTCAGGGAGGATGACTTTACCTGTGCAAGGACCGTATCCGATCAGTTGAAGAAAGAGGAAAAAATCACGGTCCGGTTCCACACCGAGATTGTGGAGGCAGGCGGAGAAACCATGGTTTCCCATGCCCGCTTCAGGGATAATAAGACAGGGGAAGAGTGGACTCACCGGGCGGGAGAGGACGGCGGATTCGGAATTTTCGTCTTTGCCGGGTACGTTCCGAATACCTCCTGGATGGGCGGCAAGGTTGCCTGCAGCGATCAGGGATATCTTATTACCGATGCCGGCCAGAAGACAAGCGTGGACGGCGTTTACGGAGCGGGGGATGTGTGCATTAAGAACTTAAGGCAGGTGGTGACGGCGGTGTCGGATGGCGCGGTGGCGGCCACATCTCTGGAAAAACATGTTTCCGCAGTCCACGAAAAACTCGGAATCCCGGAGCTTTTAAGAAGAGACGCACACATGGAGAAGCTGAGAACCCATACCGAAAACCCGGAGAAAAAAACGGCCCGTGGCACGGATGGGTCTTTACAGGAAGGACAAAGAGGAGAGGGAAACACCTTTTTATCGGAGGAAATCAGGCAGCAGTTATCCGGCCTATTCGCAAAGTTTGAGCGCAAAGTCATAATAAAGGCGGAATTGGACGACAGCCCTCTGGCAGGGGAGATGAGCGGTTTCCTGGGAGAGTTGGAAGGGCTCACAGAGCGGATCATCTGCGTGAGGGAGAGAGTTACAGACCTGGAAAAGAGCGGGAGAGAGGCGGACGGCGGACTGTTTCCGGCATTCCGTCTTCTGAGGGAGGACGGAAGCGGGGGAAACATTCTGTTCCACGGAGTGCCGGGAGGCCATGAATTTAATTCCTTTGTCATTGCTCTGTATAATATGGCGGGCCCGGGACAGGAGATTGACGGGGAACTGAAAAAACGTTTTTCATTGCTTAAAAAAGAAATCAATGTGAAAGTCATGGTATCGCTGTCCTGCACCATGTGCCCGGAAGTGGTGATGGCTGCACAGAGGGCCGCTTCCCTTTCGGAGAAGGTGACGGGAGAGATGGTTGACCTGATGCATTATCCGGAACTGAAAAAGAAATATAAGATCATGAGCGTTCCCTGCATGATTGTCAACGACAGCCAGGTTTATTTTGGAAAGAAGAGCCTTGAAGAGGTGGCGGGGATACTGGAGGAGGCATGATATGCCGCATAGCGGCTTCTTCCTCCGTTTTACGAAAGTTCAAGGGGTTTTATTGATAATAATTCTCTCCTAAAACTATAGACAAGTCCTGGTAT
This sequence comes from uncultured Clostridium sp., assembly GCA_958349075.1. Lineage (GTDB taxonomy): Bacteria > Bacillota > Clostridia > Lachnospirales > Lachnospiraceae > Otoolea. The sequence goes on along the minus strand of CATWBR010000486.1, from coordinate 120 downwards.
GTTTGTGTATAATTCAGTTAGTTGAAACTAACTCACAGACATGCAATATAACTTATCAGGACAGGAGAGTGAATTATGAGTGTAGTTATCGTAGGCGGACATGACCGTATGGTAGGACAG
>CATWBR010000485.1 GCA_958349075.1 uncultured Clostridium sp. | reverse complement strand
GTTCCATCAACGGCCAAAGGAAGCATTAAAAGTGAGATAACATATTTAAAAGAATAAAGCGGCGCTGCTGCGATTGCCGCAATATGACCGAGGGCAATGCCCGTGCACCTCGCGCAAAGGGGAAACTGGTAATCACCCAGAAAGAAACTGCGCTCGGGCATCTGGTGGCAGCCGCAGTGTTTTTTACACCATTCCATTGATTTGATCCAGAGCAGATCTTTATTTAAATTCATGCCCTGAACTTTTTCCCGCAGTTCGGGCAGACCCAATACGTGGTGGAATTGATTTGCTTTCCTTTTCCACATGCGCCGCAGAGGATTCCGAGCGGCCCAAGCAGCAGAGCACCGCAGCATCCTTTTCCGGCCGAAAAATCTTTCCCTGATGAAGTTACTTCTGTCGTGATCTGACAATTTTCATTTCCGCATTTCGGACATCTCATTTATGTACCTCCTGAATATTACTTTATGTATAGTATGCTGCGTCGTGTTATTACCGGGTATCCGCAGGGGTTATGGTACTTGAATAATCTGCGAATATTTTTTGTGTGATTGCAATAAAATCTTCTGCATATCTGGGGAGCGGATAGTCGTTTCTGTGTGCCAGGCAGATCAGATTCTCCGGCATTTCATTCAGAATGGGGCAGGTAATCAGGGACTCTTTGCCGGAAGTGCAGGGCCTCTCCGTCTGATAGATTAGAAATGGGGAGATGATTCCAACCCCGTAGCCGTCTCTTGACATCCGGTATATTAAATCCTGATGGTTACTCTCCATGATAATATGGGGATGAATCTGGTTGGAGAGGAAAAAAGCATCGATATTCCTGCGCAGCCGGTTGCCTGATGCCAACACGATAAAAGGCAGATGGGCAATCTGGAGCAGATCGACGCCCTGACGCAGCGAATCTGCCATCTCCTTCGGATGCTCCGGATAGTACTTTTGTATCAGTGAGTAGGGAATACAGCAAAACAGGCGATCTTTGGCCAGTGAAAGCAGGGTGACATTGGGCCTTGCCGCAATGTTAAGTCCCACATATAAATCAATATCTCCCTTCTGCAAAAGCTCCGCATAGGTTTGCGAGGCTCCGTCAGCAATTGAAATATCAATATTGGGATGTAGATGGTGAAACTCCTCCCAGATTTTCGGGAAGAAGACCTGGCATCTGAGCCGGGACAGGCCGATGGAAAAATGACCTTTATAATTGGAGGAGAGATCGGCAAAGTCGGCTTCCATCCGGGCGTGCATATTGAGAAACTGACGGGCATAAAATACCATGCTGTTGCCGGCCGGTGTCAGATGGAGCGATGGACGCCGGCAGAAAAGTTCCACATTGTATTCCTCCTCCAGCCGTTTAATATGCCCGCTCAGGGCCTGCTGAGAGATAAAAAGCCGTTCGGCGGCTTTCGTAAAATTCAGCTCTTCGGCCGCGATCAGAAAGTATTCCAGACTCTTTAAATTCATAAAAGTCCTCCTGTTTATCAGAAGTAAACTGCGTATTTGCTGACACAACAATTATCTTGTTAAAATAACAAATCGCTCCTGTTTGTGATTGGTATATTTATTATGATACCATACGTACATAGGGGAAATCAATCAAAACACATGGAAATTGTGGACGACATAGCGGCCGTCATATATCGGACAAGATATAACGAAAGCCCGAGAAATGAACAGCAGGAGAAGCGATGCCGGGAGGAGTGGATATCAGGATGAGGCACAACGAATATATTGGCAAAAATCAAAAAATATGCTGTTAGACATTGTTTTTGTAACGTGGTACGATCCAGATAAGCAAAAGAAAAGGAGAGAAATAGAATGACTGTTCGGACATTTTGTAATGACATGCTTCTGTTGGCGGTGTTTATGCTGGTGGGATTTTTTATCAGGGAGTATGTCAAACCGCTGCAAAAATTATTTTTGCCGTCATCGCTGATTGGAGGCCTGGTAATCCTGATCTTAGGACCGCAGATTCTGAATGTGGTTCCAGTACCGGAAACTTACGCAAAGGTTCCAAATGTTTTAATCGATATTGTAATGGCATCTCTGGTGTTTGGAGTAAACTTCAACCGGGATCGTATCGGTTCTTATCTGGATTATATCTGTGTGCCCATGACGGCGTATGGAATGCAGATGTGCGTGGGAACAGGGCTGGGATACCTTCTGTCCAACATCTGGCCCGGTTTGCCGAAGGGGTGGGGAATCATGGGAGTATTTTCCTTTCATGGCGGCCATGGGACGGCAAGCGCTGCTGCCGCAACCTTTGAATCGCTGGGAATAGAAGGGAATATGGCGGTCGGAATGGTTCTGTCCACCTTCGGCCTCATCGTTTCAATGCTGGTCGGAATGATTCTGGTGAATTACGGAGTCAGAAAAGGCTGGGCCAGTTATGTAAAAGAACCAAAGAAACAGCCGTCCTGGTTCTACGGCGGAGTTCTTCCGGAGGAAAACAGAAAACCATCCGGCCACATGGTAACGACGGGAATCAGCATTAACCATCTGGCGCTTCAGGCCAGTTGGCTGCTTGCGGCGCTGTTTCTGGGGCAAAGGCTGTTCGAGATTACAGGACGGTACTGGGGATTTATCAACACGCTTCCCAGCGTGCTCCATGGTGTAATCGGCGGAGCCGTTTTATGGCAGATTCTGAAAATTCTCAAATGGGATCGGTATGTTGACATGAAAACCATCAAACAGCTCAGCGGATTTTTACTGGAAATCGTGGTATTCACGGCAATGGCAACGCTGGATGTGGAGTTTATATCGACCTATATTGTTCCTATTCTGATTTATACATTTACCCTCTGTGTCCTGACGGTGCCGATTATTCTCATTACGGCAAACCGGTTCTGCAAGCACGAGTGGTTTGAAAAAGCAATGATGGCGTTCGGAGCCGCCACCGGCAACACCTCCACCGGCCTTGCGCTGGTGCGGGCAGTGGATCCGGACTCATGTTCCGCAGCGGGAGATACCCATGGCGTTTATACGACACTGACCTGCTGGAAGGATTCCTTTGTAGGTTTTGCGCCTGTCTGGTTAATGACGGGAATTGCCCTGACCATGGGAGTGGGAGCCGCGCTTATGATTGGATTCGCCGTTGCAGGGATTATCTTATTCGACAAGAAGAGGAGACGGATTTAAAAAGACGGGAAAATAAGAATTAATATTGATTCAGTAATCATATTCAGTAATTA
>CATWBR010000484.1 GCA_958349075.1 uncultured Clostridium sp. | reverse complement strand
TTTCCATTCACGGTTGATTCAAACAGTTCTTTTCCGCAGGTTTCCTTTCTGCCAATCAGGACCTGGTCATATAAATAGTATTCATTATCCATTCCAATGGCCCCCTTTTTTCCGGAGTATCTCTTTACCCGCCTTATGGCAGGAAGGAAAGCGCTGCTTTTATTATCTGCTGTGATTCAGGATTTAAAACAGCGGTAATTCCTAAAAAAACAAGTACTATAAAGCAGGCATGCAGAAACCAGGTCAGAAAAGCCCCTGTATATCCATACATATATTTTTCTCTGATGGAGAGTCCATACCTTTTTTTTCTGTCCGCCAGCCAGCCTCCCTGCTTTCCTTTTTTATCCCCGCCGCCATCTGCCGGCTGTATTACGAATTTAAATCTGGACATATCTCACCTCTCCAACATCTCTATCACACCGTCCATGACCTGGAAAAAATACTGGTCTGAGCCAGCCGGATCTGGTGTACAGAATGGGTCCGGCATATACGGAGCAAAGGCAATCGTTGTTTTTTCTCCCAGCATACAGCGAATATCTGGCTCGTCCTCCCTCCGGACAAAGCTAAGGGAAAAGATTGCCTCTTTTAAAGAAGACTCCTGAAGCGCAAGCCTGGTCAAAAATACTTCATTCGGTTTGTAGCCGGCAGCTAAAACCATGGCACCTTTTTGAAATTCCTTTGAATTAAATTTTTTGGAACGTATTGTTCCGTAGTCACAGACCAGATAATCATACCCTGCCTGGTCCTCTTTCATCTTTTCAAACTGCTCCATGGTATATAATTCAAGACCATTCAAGGTCACTCTGCCCTTCGCCTCATCACAATGGCAGTTCTGATATAGCATGGTAGTTCCCCAGATATAATCCTGGCTGTTCATCTCCACATAGGCGGTTTTATATCCTGACCGCTTTAGAAATGCTGCCAGCTGCAGTGCCTGTGTTGTAGTCCCAATCCGCGGCATGACCCCGGCAAAATTAATAATTCCTTCCATATCGTTTCCCCGCCTCTTACCAATTATTTTTTGAAGGCAGCAATCAAATCAGATAGTAACCCGCAATTACGTTTATTCTTATCGGCAGCTGCAAGATACGCTTCAAGGACGCCATATGCCGCCATGATTTCTACGGATGCCCTCGCTCTTGAAATAGCGGTGTAAAGGATCTCCCTTGAGGCCATGCTCTTTGCGCTCTCTGGCAATATGAGGAGTACCCGGTCACACTCTGCCCCCTGGGCCTTGTGTACGGTAAGCACATAGGCCAAGTCCATCCCGCCGGTCTGGGACAGTTCCAGCGTCAGAATCCTGTCTGCAAACTCAATCCGCAGACAGTTCTCTCCTACCTCCTTAATCTGCCCCACATCTCCATTCATGTACCCTGACGCATAGTTATTCCTGTTCATGATAATGCGGTCATCGGTATAGAACCTTGTTCCGTCCAGATATAGGAACCGGCCGGAACGTTGATGCTTAGCCTGAATAGCTGCATTTAATGATATAACGCCTGCCAGCTGTTTTTTCATCGGACACAAAACCTGTGGCAGCGCTTCAATACTGAGCTCCTCGATTTTAGAAAATATGGCTTCATCGTTTTCCAGATAGTTAATTTTAAAATCTTCCCCTTCTAAAAGCGGCAACCCTTCTAATACCCGAAGCGTGTTATCAATGATTACACAGCCCTCTTTCTGTCTCAATATCCGGGTCAGATGACAGCAGGTAAATACATTGCTCAAAACAAGATCCTTAAAAATCTGCCCTGGCCCTACGCTCGGGAGCTGATGGTAATCTCCTGCCAGAACCAATATCGTCCCGGAGGCAACCGCATGCAGAAGCAAGGAAAAGGTTTCCGTGTCACACATACTCATTTCATCTATAATTATGATGTCATATTCCAGAATATCGGATTTACTTTCATTTTTATACCAATTTATCCCCAGGGCTTTATGTATGGTATTTGCCCCTTCACGGCTTATCTCGGACATTCTTACGGCGGCCCTTCCCGTAGGAGCACATAATAGTATGCGTTTGCCTGGAAATTGGTTTATTGCCATATGAACCAAGCCGCTTATGGTCGTTGTCTTTCCGGTTCCAGGGCCTCCAGCGAGCAGCAGAATACCGCCTTTGGAAAAGATGTCAAATGCACTCCTCTGCTCCGTATTATAGCAGACGCCCTCTTCCTGTTCGATCTGGCTAATATACGAGGAAACTGACCCTATCCAGCCATACCCCGCTGTTTTAATTCGCTGTAAATTCTTTACGATTGCCTTCTCATGATGATATAGATGCTTTGCCGCTATATAGTGACTGCCTCCATCTGCATAGACCACCGCATATTTATTCGAATACAGGGTCAGTTCGATTAAACTCCAGGGTATCATCAGTGTGCTTTTTCCGGACCGTCGCATAAAGCCTGTTACATATTCTGTAAATTTGTTTAACTCCATCCGGGTATCACCCGAATGCATCATATATTTCAGGGAATGCCGGACCAGCGCCTCAATCCGATTCATACTCCAGGGATCTGTCTGGCTCTTCATTGCGATTTTATCGCAGATTTCAAAGCTCACATCATAATCCATCAGTAGATAGGGGTTTTTCTTGACCATTGGCACAGCATTACCGCCTAAAGAATCCAAAATACGCAAGATAGATGTGTAAGGAACGTCATATTGAGATAAAAAGCTGATTGTTCCATTTTCGTCTGTCCCCTCCTTTAAAAAGGACAAGACTGCCTCTGCTTTCTGACTGCCAATTCCTGGCACGAGGCAGAGTTTTTCTTCTATTCCATCAATCTGGGGATACTCGAAGATATCATCTCCAAGTTCCTTTACGATTAACCCGGCCAGGCGTTCCGATATCCCGGCCACTGTGTTTGATAATATCAGAACAGAGTCCTGCCTGCATAAGGCCATCCTTCTGATTGCATGAAAACGAAAACTTCCGTCCGAAATATAATCACCGGTCAGACAGTACTCCATATTTTTCTCCGGCTGTTTAACGGCTCCAACTGCCCTGACCGGACACCCTCGCAAAAAATCAAATATAATGATTACCGCAACTCCTGTTCTGATATCCCTGCTTTCTATCTGGACACATCTTCCTTTTAGTTCCATTAGAAACCCGTTTACCTCCTGTCTTTCCTCTATTATAATAGTTAAAATAATATCAAACAAACCCATAACTCTCACAGAT
>CATWBR010000483.1 GCA_958349075.1 uncultured Clostridium sp. | reverse complement strand
TGAAATTATTACAATAAGATACCGGCCCGTACGCCGGCAGCCTATTTCAGATAATCAAGTGCAACTGCCGCCATTGTCCTCGCAGCCAGTTTGATATATGCCTCATCCACCTTAAATCCCGGATTGTGGACCGGGGCTCCTTCTCCTGTTCCCATCATGATATAGCATGTTTTGGCTTTCTGTGAATAAAATCCAAAGTCCTCCGAGGCCAGCCTTAAAAGATTCCCTGTTACAATTTCAGGATATGGGGCGCTGATTGGATAGCCTTTATAAAGGGTATCCGCATGTCTTTCCATAATTGAAATCACCTGACCGGCCAGTTCTTTATCGTTGATCACGGAAGCGGAGCCTTCATCGAACCTCACATCACAACTGCCGCCCATTGCACAGGCAATCCCCTCGGACAGGGTACGTATCTTTTCCATCATGACTCCACGTGTATGCGATTCGGCGTTGCGCATCATTCCATGCAGTTCCACCCGGTCCGTGATCACATTGAGCGCGGTTCCGCCGGAAATCATCCCCATATTCAATGTGGAATGCTCCATGGGGCTCAAACTTTTAGGCACCAGCGTATTGAGCGCGACGATGATGGACGCCGCAATGTATACGGCATCAACGCCATCCTGGGGTTCCGATGAATGGGCGGCCTTTCCGTGCACCACGATCTCACACCGGTCGGAAAAGGAGGTCAGCGGTCCGACTCCCACATAGAACTGCCCGCGCGGATCCGTTGTTACATGAAGAGCCATGCAGGCATCCGGCAGTTCCTCCAGAAGGCCTTCCTCTATCATCCGCCGTCCTCCGCCTCCATGTTCTTCCGCCGGCTGGAACACCAGCTTTACTCTGCCGTTCCAGTACTCCTTCATCCGGTTTAGAATCTCCCCGGCCGCCAGCAGATTGGCCGTATGGACATCGTGGCCGCAGGCATGCATAACACCCTTATTCCGGGAACAGAACGGCACATCCGCGGTCTCCTCGATGGGAAGCGCGTCCATATCTGCGCGGAGCATTAAAAGGCGTCCCGGCCGGCCGCTGTCGATCTCGGCCACAATGCCCGGTTTCACTGGACTGTTTGTATAGGGAATACCGATACGTTCCAGTTCCTTTCCAACCAGTTTTGCTGTCTCAAATTCCTGAAATGACAGTTCCGGATTCTGATGAATCTGTCTCCTGACGGCGATTGTGTGCTGTTCCAGCTCATCCGATAACTCCGCCAGTATCTCCATTCGTTCCATTTCCTTTACTCCTCCCGGCTCCTGCTGCATTTTATTCCCCTCTTTTAAGCGCCCTGATTCCATTCTCCAGTCCGCTTACCGTCAGGGGAAACATGGCTATCCTCTCCCGTATCAGGCCGATGGTCTGATAGCCATACGTGTAATCCCACACCTTTTCATTGATCGGGTTCAGCCAGATGGACGATGGAAATCTTCTCTTTAATGTCTCCAGCCAGTAAAGCCCGGTCTTATCGTTGCGGTGAAAGTAGTCGAGACTCCCGCCCCGGTAAAGCAGTTCCGACGGAGCCATGGCTCCGTCTCCCACCAGAATCACCTTATATTCCGCTTTCAGGTTGTTCATCACCCACTCGGTCTGCACTTTTTCTCTCCAGTTGCAGGACGGCGTTGTAAACAGATAGTCGTAAAAACAATTGTGAAAATAGTATACCTTCAAATCTTTGAAATGGGCAGACCGGTCCACCGCCTGAAACAGCCTGTTGCAGAGTTCGGCATAACTCCACATGGAGCCGCCGCTGTCCATCAGAAGGAGCAGTTTTGTCTGGTTTTTTCTCGGCCGTTCCATGACGAGCTCCAGTCTTCCGCCCTGATCACACGTTCTTTCTATCGTCTTCTCCACATTGAGTTCCGTCTTCGGCCCATCCTCACGGCAGGAAAGAAGGCGCAGCTTTCTAAGGGCAATCTGGAACTGCCGTACCTGAAGGACGGAATCATCCCTGAAATCCCTGTAACTGCGCTCCTCCGCCACCTGTAGGGCACTTCTGTTCTTACCCGGTCCGCCTACCCGTATCCCCCTGGGGCTGTAGCCGGAGTGGCCGAATGCGGACGTACCGCCGGTACCGATCCATTTATTGCCGCCATGGTGCTGCTCGTGCTGTTCCTTCAGTCGCTCCTCCATCATTTGCCGGATTTCATCAAGGCCAAGTCCGGCAAATCGGGCATCCACCTCATCCTTATCATAGGGCGTCTGTTCCCTGGCTTTTGAAAGCCAGTCTAGCACCTCCTGTGGAAGGCTCTCGTACGTTGTGACATTTTTAAAATATTCCAGAAACGCCTGGTCGAACTTGTCATAATCCGATTCCTTCTTTACGAGAACCGCCCTGGCCATATAGTAGAATTCCGTCAGGCTGGCCTCATTCAGATTCATGGACAAAGCATCCATCAGGCTGTTCCACTCATTCAGCCCCGTCTTCATTCCCTGACGGCGCAGAAGATAAAGAAAATCAGTAAACATGCTTATTCTCCACCTGTTTTAAATCCTCTGTCTTTTTTAACAGCACTCCGGCAAAAGGTATCTCCCGTTCCAGTTTCTTTACGGGAATACCGCCGATTGCCAGCGCCTGTATCCAGTCGAGCACCTCGGACGTGCTTGGTTTCTTTTGAAGTCCCCTGATATCCCTGACCCTGTAAAATGCATCCAGCACCCCGTCAATCAGTTTCTGATCCAGTTCCGGATAATGGGCTTTTATAATCCGCTCCATCATCGGGGCATCCGGGAATGCAATATAATGGAAAATACAGCGCCTCAGGAATGCATCCGGCAGCTCCTTTTCCGCATTCGAGGTAATGATAACAATCGGACGCACCGATGCCTTTACCGTCTCCCCGGTCTCCGGAATATAGAATTCCATCTTGTCCAATTCCCAGAGAAGGTCATTCGGGAACTCCAGATCGGCCTTGTCAATCTCATCGATCAGCAGGACCACCTGCTTATCCCGTTTAAAAGCCTCTCCCAACTTGCCCAGGCGGATGTATTTACCGATATCGTTTACCCCCTCCGTTCCGAACTGGCTGTCATACAGCCTCTGGACCGTGTCATAAACATAGAGGCCGTCCTGTGCCCTGGTCGTGGATTTAATATTCCAGATAAGCAGCTCCATCCCCAGGGAGTTTGCGATCGCCTCGGCTAACATCGTCTTGCCGGTTCCCGGCTCCCCCTTCAGAAGCAGGGGCTTCTTTAATGCGGCAGCGATATTGACGCTGCGGATCAGCTCGTCTGATGCGA
>CATWBR010000482.1 GCA_958349075.1 uncultured Clostridium sp. | reverse complement strand
AGCATCCGCTGTGCACTCCACTAAGTGCAAACGGTCCCCGGAGTAATTCATTCTGGCCGGATTCCCCCTCACGACAACCTAAACACGGGACTGAAGACTCATACCAATCCCCTCACCACCCCGGCCCCTAGCCTGCCGGCAGCGTCCTCATCTGCTCAACTAAATCCTCATATCACCGTTTCACCTCAAATTTATACCCAATGCCCCATACCGTCGTCAGAGCCCATTTGTCATGATCCTTGATCTTCTCGCGCAGACGTTTGATATGTACGTCAACCGTTCTGGTGTCTCCGATATATTCATATCCCCATATGTGATCCAGAAGCTGTTCCCTCGTAAAGACCTGATTGGGCGAAGAGGCCAGGAAATATAAAAGCTCCAGTTCTTTCGGAGGCATCTCGATGGAATGCCCGTTGTAGATGACGGAGTAATTGGTCAGGTTTACGATTAAGTCCGGATATTCGACGAAATCGCCGTGCTGGTCCGTGGGCTGCGGGGCCGCCACAGGAGGTGCGGCCTGGTAACGCCGCAGTACGGCCTTTACCCTTGCTACAAGCTCTTTAGAGTCAAAGGGTTTAATCATGTAATCGTCTGCACCCAGTTCCAATCCGAGCACTTTGTCGAAAATCTCACCCTTGGCCGACAGCATGATAATTGGGACCTGAGAGGAGGCCCGGAGCTCACGGCAGACCTGATACCCGTCGATTCCGGGAAGCATCAGGTCTAAAAGCACCAGGTTGGGTCCAAAGACCGGGAAAAGCTTCAGCGCTTCCTCCCCGTCTCCAACAATTCTTGTCTCAAAACATTCTTTTGTCAGATAAAGTGAAATTAATTCTGCGATGTTGTAATCATCATCTACGATGAGGATCCGCTGTTTTTCTGCCATTTCTGTACCCCCTACTTAAATGTAACGATAGTAACACCGGTATCGCCTTCACCGAATTCACCAAGGCGGTAATCTTTAACATATTTTAAATTTTTCAAATGCCTGTGGACGCCTGCTTTCAGAGCGCCGGTGCCGCGTCCGTGTACAACCCTGACCTGTGGAAGGTGCGCCAGATAGGCGTCATCCAGATACTTGTCAAGCGCCGGTACCGCCTCGTCGACGGTCATTCCGATCAGATTGATCTCAGGAGAAACGGAGTAGGATTTAGACATCTTGATTTTGCTGCTGCCGCTGCCGCTTTTGTTTCCTGAACTGCGAGAACCGCCCTGTGGGATACCCGGGCCGCTGATGGAATTGTCATCCACCATTTCCAGGTCCCTGATATTGACCATGGAACGGAGAATTCCCATCTGGACATAGAGATCCCCTTTGGCATTAGGAAGGGAACTTACCGTACCCTTGAGATTCATTGAAAGCACCCTCACGGTGTCTCCGAGCCGGAGCGCTTTCGGGGAAACTGCCTTTTTCGGTGCCGCAGGTTTTAACGCCAGCTTCTTATCCACGTCGTTCAGCTTGCCTCTCAACTTGGTGCGTTCCGCTTCCAGTTCCTTGCTCACGCCGGATTCCCTGGACAGCTTATTGATATTGCGGATTGTCTGATCCGCCGTATCCTTGGCATCCTGAAGAATTGCCTGAGCCTCCTCGCGGGCTTTTGCAAGCATCTTTTCCTTCTGCTCTGAAAAACGTTCCTCTTTCTGTTCCAGGCGTTTCTTTAAAATTGTTACCTGATCTTTATAGGAGGCGATTTCCGCGCGTTCCTTTTCGATCGTGACACGGTTGTCCTCCAGGTCGGCCAGCAGGTCTTCGAAGGATTCATCCTCTTTCTCAATATGCTTTTTCGCATCTTCTATAATGTAATCGGGAAGTCCCAGCTTTTTGGAGATCGCAAACGCGTTGCTCTTGCCGGGGATGCCGATCAGGAGTCTGTAAGTCGGACGGAGAGTCTCAAGACTGAACTCACAGCAGGCGTTTTCAACGCCGGGGGTGGTCAGGGCAAAGACTTTCAGCTCACTGTAATGGGTGGTTGCCATGGTCCGGCACGTCATATTATGAAGGAAACTTAACACGGCAATGGCCAGTGCGGCTCCCTCGGTGGGATCGGTTCCGGCGCCCAGTTCGTCAAAGAGGCAGAGGGAATTCGAATCCGCCTGCTCCAGGATTGAGACGATATTGGTCATGTGGGCGGAGAAGGTACTGAGACTCTGCTCAATGCTCTGCTCATCCCCGATGTCGGCAAACACTTCGTCGAAGACGGCAAGTTCCGAACCGTCGAACGCCGGTATATGGAGGCCTGCCTGACCCATCAGGGTGAAGAGGCCCACTGTCTTTAAGGAAACGGTTTTACCGCCGGTATTAGGGCCGGTCACAATCAGGAGATCGAACTGGTCTCCCAGGTAAATATTAATGGGCACAACCTGCTTCGGATCCAGCAGCGGGTGGCGTCCGTCCTTGATGTTGAGATACCGCCTGTTATTGAATTTTGGCTCCGTACAGTTAAAATGCCTCGACAGGGCGGCCTTGGCAAAAATAAAGTCAAGCTTTGCCAGAATCTCCAGGTTAACTGTGATTGTCCCGGTATAGGGAACCAGCTCGCTTGAGAGGGCGGCCAATACGAATTCAATCTCGCGTTTCTCCTGTATTTCCAGTTCGCGCAGTTCATTGTTCAGCTTCACAATGGCCATCGGTTCAATGAAGATTGTGGAACCGGTGGAGGACTGGTCATGTACCATGCCGGCAACCTGGTTCTTATATTCAGACTTAACCGGAAGGCAGTAACGGCCGTCACGCATTGTGATTACGGCCTCCTGAAGGTAAGCTCTGCTGGAATTCAGGATAGAGTTTAACTGTGTGTGGACACGGCCTGCGATAATTTTCATGGATTTCCGGACCTTTGAAAGTCCCGGGCTGGCTTCGTCACTGACCTCATCCTCGGAAACGATGCAGCGTTTAATCTCCGCATTGACCGGGGTTAGCGGCTCCAGAGTCCGGAACATCTCATCCAGGGAATCATCCGTAAGATCCGATTCCTCGTGGCGTCCATAGGCCTTGGCCCTGGCGGTCACGGTCAGAAGAGAGCTTATGGCAAGCAGTTCGATGATGTTTAAGGAGCTGCCGATCTCCAGACGTTTTAAAGAGCCGCGCACATCCCTTACACCTCCAAAGGAAAGGCCGCCCTTCATGCGGACACGGGATGCCGCATCCGTAGTCTCAGTCTGGTTCTGACGTATCTCTTCCAGACTGCATGACGGAATCAGTTCACGGCAGAGGTTTTTACCCATCTCGGTAGATGCGTATTCCTCAAGCTGGCTGATTATTTTATTGTATTCTAAAGTTTTAAG
>CATWBR010000481.1 GCA_958349075.1 uncultured Clostridium sp. | reverse complement strand
AGTAAAATGTAATTATTCGGTAAGAGGTATTTTTTACACATACGGGCGGCTTTGCCGCATAAAGATAAAGGCCTTTCTGGCAGAAAGATGGTAAATAGGATGAAGGAACGGAATGTGGCTGTCAATGAGGCAGCAGAATATCTGGATCAGATACCGAAGTTTTCCAAAGAGAAGCATACTGTTGAGATGGTCAGGGAAATGCTCGGAATCCTGGGAAGTCCCCAGGAAGATATGAAGATTGTGCATATAGCCGGGACAAACGGAAAAGGCTCTGTCTGCGCCTTTCTCTCCTCTATTTTCAGGGAGGCCGGACATACGGCGGCCGTATTTACCTCGCCGCATCTTCTTTCCATCACGGAGAGATTTGCCTTTAACGGCAAAGATGTGGACGATGAACTGTTCTTATATGCATACCGGAAAGTCCGGGACGCACAGGAAGAGTTTGAGAAGATTGGAGCGGGACATCCGTCCTACTTTGAGTTCCTGTTTTTGATGTTTATGGTGATGGTGAAGAAGTCACCCTGCGATTACGTAGTGCTTGAAACCGGGCTCGGCGGCCGTCTGGATGCAACCAACTGTGTGGAACATCCCCTGGCAACCGTGATTACTTCGATCAGCCTGGATCACATGGAATACCTGGGAGATACGGTTGAGAAGATTGCCGGAGAAAAGGCCGGAATCATCAAACAGGGTGTCCCCGTAATATACGATAACACGTCGGAGGCGGCTTCGGCGGTAATAAGAGCCAAAGCGGAGGAGATGGGCAGCAGGGCCTGGCCGGTGGACAATACGTCCTACAGCGGACTGGAACTTGACGGCGGACATCTGAAACTGACGGCCAGGCAGGCGGACGGAGACAGAGAGCATCTCCTTGAAATTCCGTTTGCCGCGGAATACCAGGCGGTTAATTCCATGCTGGCCTTCAGGACGGCCGAGATTCTGGGCATTGATGCGGAAGTAATCAGCCGGGGCATCGGACATGCCGTATGGCCGGGACGCATGGAACAGATAATGGAAAATGTTTACCTCGACGGAGCCCACAACGAGGGAGGAATCCGCGAGTTTGCCAAAGCGGCCAGAGCCATCGCGGCAAAGCGCGGAGGCGGCAGAAGAATCCTGATGTTTGCCGTGGTCTCAGACAAAGAGTACCGTGAGATGGCCGAAATACTCTGCCGGGAATTTATGCCGGACGTGCTGATACTGACCCAGATTGAGTATGGACGCGGCCTGGATATCAGAAAACTGGATGAGGCCGCCCATGACGCCTGGAAGAAAGTGGACAGTCTGCTCGGAAGGACGAAAGCCGCGGGCAGAGCCGGCGGAGAAAGCGGCCATGATATCCGTGTCATACCGACGGTAGCGGAGGCGCTTAGGGAAGCAGTAAAGGAGAAAAGACAGGAAGACACCGTTTTCTGTGCCGGCTCTCTTTACTTAATCGGAGAAATAAAAGATGTGCTGAGGAGGAATGAAGCATGAGTGACGAAGCGTTGACAATTGATTTTGACGAAGAGATAGAGCGTTTTAAACCCAGCCTTGAAGTGGAAGATATCGGCGAGGCAATTGTAAAAAGTGATTTAACAGACATGTCCGATATTATGATAGAACTTTTAAAGAGAATGAAAGAATAGGCGGTAAGAATGGATCAGATGAAAAAAATCCGCCTGGTTTCCAACAGCTTTTATAACGCAGGGCTGGAACTGGCGGGAAAAAGGGATTTAACAGGCGCGGTGCAATATCTGCAAAAGTGCCTGAACCTGAATAAATACCATATTGAAGCAAGAAATCTGCTGGGATTAATCTACTACGAGATGGGCGAAGTGTCGGAAGCGCTTGTGCAGTGGGTTATCAGTATGAATTTCCAGGAGAATGACAACAGGGCGGATTATTACCTCGATCAGATACAGCGGAAGCCGGAGCGCCTTGAACTGGCAAGCCAGAATGTGAAGAAATACAATCAGGCGCTTTTGCAGGCGCAGAGCGGCAGCGACGACCTTGCCGTGCTGCAGCTGACACGCGTGGTTGAGGCCAATTCCCGGTTTGTCAAAGCCCATCTGCTACTGGCTCTTCTCTATATCAGCCATGAGGACTATACAAAAGCGGGCAAGTCACTCTACAAGGTGTTAAAGATTGACAAGAATAACCCTAAGGCATCCTGGTATATGTCCATTGTCAAGGCAAGGACAGGCAAGGCCGAGATAGAACGCAGGAAAATTAAGAATGCATTTTCCCACAGGCAGATGCAGGATGACGATGTCATCATCCCGCCCAGCTATAAAGAGAATACGGGATGGCAGTCCGTCTTAAACATCGGAGCAGGGCTCCTTCTGGGAGCGGCCGTTATCTTTTTCCTCGTCATGCCTGCGGCTGCAAAAAAACTGAACAACGAGCATAACCAGGAGATTCTTCAGTATAATGAGCAGCTCAACCAGAAGAACGAAGAGATAACCAACTTAAACAACAGCATCGTGACCTATAAAAGCGATAAGGATTCGGCGGAAGAACAGCTTAATAACTTCTTAAACAGCAATGAAAGCGTTGTGAACCAGTACAGTATCCTGGTAAAAATATTGCAGGCATACAGGAGCGGCAACCTGACCGAGGCGGTTTCACTCTATGCCGGATTTAACCCGTCCCTGTTTACGGATGAGACGGATCTTGCCATTGCCAATGCGATCAAGCAGGATATCGAGACAAACGGTTACCAGACGCTGGAGGATCTGGCCTATACGATGTGGTCGGCCGGAAGAATGAGCGAGGCCCTGAATTACTATCAGACCTGTCTGAACATCAGGCCGGACAATCCCAAGGTTATCTTTAACATGGGCATGATCAACCGTTCCCAGGGACAGGCCGAGACGGCTATCCAGTTGTTTACCCAGATTGTGACCCAGTTCGCAGATTCGGAATATGCAAGCAGGGCGAGAAGCCAGCTTGCCGAACTGGCGCCGCAGAGTGAGGCGGCCGGGGCACCGGGACAGACCGCACCGGACCAGACGCCTGCCGCCACGGAACCGCAGAACCAGACGGGAACCGGAGGAACCGCCGGTGGGAATACCGGTGGAGCCGGTACGGGCGGATCAGGAACAACCTCCCCTGAAACACAGCCGGAAACAGCCTCCGGAAATGCCGGAGAAACACAGGCAGGCAGTGAAGCACCGGGTAATGGCGGAGCCGGTGAGGAGAGCAGCGCTGCCGGTGAGGGCCAGAATTAAACAGAACCCGGCCCGAACTGAAAGATTTCAATAATAAGAAAGATAGAAAGACACTACGGAAGATAAGAAATTACACCCG
>CATWBR010000480.1 GCA_958349075.1 uncultured Clostridium sp. | reverse complement strand
GTTCAGAGCATCAAATTATATAATAAAAAATTTACAGAGCCCATTGGGAAAAGCTATGCAGACAGCCCGCAAAACACAATTTTGTCAAAACATTGCCAGTTATCTATGAATACCAGACACACTGGAATGAATAACAATGTAATGATTATCGGCGGGCCAGGATCCGGTAAATGTGCGACACGTTTCCTGTTGAAAAGACAGGGCACAGGGATTAGGTAATATCCTTGGAGAACTGGTGGTCCGAAAAACGGAATGACGGGGTAACGCCCTGAAACGTTTTCTCTAAAACTTCGGCAGGCGTGATACGTCTGAAGCCCGAGGAAGTCGGCAGAGAGCGGCCGCAGGATGGAAAAACCGTCCCGAAACCTGCCTGGGGACAGGCGGTGCCGCCTATATGCCGGGAGTCTGCAAAATGTCTATGGCGAGAATGCAAAATGCTGACGAACCTGCGAATGTACGGGACTATACGGAACCCAGGCAGAAATGCCTGAGGCGCGTTATGCGCCGCAAGTGGGGCAGAGTAAAAAGTTTGCCATGAAATGCCTTATGCCGTTACAGGCGGCATCCAGCTTGCAGGACCAGAGCAGGCGCCTAAGGACATATATGGATAGATAGGGCCGCCGGAACGTGGTAAGCCACGGGCGTTCTGATTAACAGCGCTGCAGGCGAAGAAAATAAGCTGCTTAGCCCGTGGGGAAAGCGGTGCCGCAGTACCGTTGAACCGGTGATAACAAGCCGTGGAGGGATAGGCACCAGCCGTCTAAGAGGACGGTGGAACGCATGGTGATGGGAAACTGTCATGCCATGTGTGGGGCGGGGGAAAACGCAGAGATTCCAATCAAAGCGTTACCTATCGCCATCTTATAATATTGTTCGGCCAAACCTGCTTCAGGCCTATGGCTCCTATGTAGTCACGGATCCGTCTGCGGAATTGCTTCGCACCACAGGAAACTTCTTTTCCCAGGAGTATGATATCCGGGTGTTTAATCTGACAGATATGACCCATTCCCACAGATACAATCCATTCGATTATCTTCGCGGGGAGGAGGATGTCTTAACCCTCATCGACTGCCTGATTAAGAATACCGAGGGGGACAGTCATAGCAGCAGCGATCCATTCTGGGAGAAGGCGGAAACCGCCCTTTTAGAGGCCATCATATTTTATTTAATTCGATACCAGCCAAAGGAAAAGCAGAATTTCTCAATGGTATCAAAGCTGCTGAGACAGGCAAAAATGGACCCGAAGACAGCCAAGTCCCAGCTGGACGCAATCTTCGATGAGGTACGGGAATTTGACGAGAGTGATATCTGTCTCAAACAATACGATATCTTTAAGCAGGCGACGGAAAAGACAGCACAGTCGATTCTGATTACAGCTGCTGTCAGGCTTGCACCTTTTAATATTGAAGCGGTTGAAAATCTCACCTCTGCCGATGACATGGATCTGGCGACAATTGGGGACAAGAAAACCATTACCTATATCATTGTTCCGCAGGGGCCAAATTCCTACGGATTTTTGGTAAATATGCTTTATGCCCAGATGTTCGACACCTTATATTATCATGCCGGGGAGTGTGGGGTCCTGCGGTTAAAACATGACGTGCGCTTTATTTTAGATGAGTTTGCCAATAGTGTGACACGTTTTGCGGTAAAAACGGAAGAACCGACAAAGCCGCAGCCAGGGGATATTTATCCCCTGAGAACTGTTTAACTGAAATCCGGAATGAAAGGGTAACGCCTGGAAACGGGTTCACTAATACTTCGAATAGCATCGGCTCGATACAGGGGCCGGCTGTTATAAGCTCGGGGAAGACGTACAAAGCGCACCCTTCCATGGATTGGAGGGAAAAGTCAAAAACAGGCTGTGCGTGACAGTGCGGGTGGAGCTGTCATATGGCCAGGATGGCGCGGCCTGACGAAGTTCTGAATGTACGGCTCTATAAACTCACCTGCAGAAATTGCAGGAGTACCATTACAGGATATGGTATGTGAACGGGGGAAAGTAAGATGATTGGCATGAAATCCCCTCTGTGCTTGCAGGGCGCAGGATTAAATTTGTTCACAGGGTCAAAGGAACGGCCTAAGTGGCAGCAAGTCTAGGTTAAACGGAACGTGGAAAGCAACCAATGCGGGAGCTGGCTGTATCAGCAAAAAAGAACCGCAGCTGTGACGAAAAAGAGGAGATTTTGCTTATAAGCACATTAGTGGTTGTGAGAGCAGTGGCACAGTACCGAAGAACCCGTGATAATAAGCGGTGGAGGGATAGCCACAAGCCGGTAAATAACCGGTGGAGCGCCGCATGACATGAAAGTGTCATGTGCGGTGCGGAGCAGGGGAAAAACCCGAGTTTCCCGCGGGATGCAGAGGTTTACCTATTGCTATTAGGAATTATTCCGTCGTTTCAGGTCCGTCTGGCAACCATGAGGAAATATGGGATGTCCTGTATGATATTTATCCAGGCTGTTGGACAGATTAAAAATTTATACAAGGACGACTGGGAAACGCTAATGGGCGCATGTGATACCCTGGTCTACCTCGGCGGAAATGAACTATCGTCCATGGAAGATCTCTCAAAAAAGCTGGGTGATCAGTCTATACGCGTGAGAGATAGTTCAAAATCCCATTCTGCCAAGGGAGGTTCCGATTCCAAAAGCTTCAAATATTCAAAACGTTCCCTCTTGACGGTTGATGAGATACGGCGTTTAAAAGACGGTTACTGTATTACGGTCATTAAAGGACAAGACCCGTTTTACGATAAAAAATACAGGACATCGGATCATGCAAATGCAAAGTATCTCGGTGATCTTGGTCTTGGAGTAAGGCTTTTCAACTTTGATTACTGCAACACAAAACCTCAGATAAAAAAACTGGAAGAAACCAGACGCCGTATCCAGGATAATAAATCAATACGCTCTGCTGTATCAAAGCGGCCTGTGGACCAGGTATATAAAGCGAATACGGCAGTTCCGTCTGCACAGCCAATGACAGAAAAGGAAGAAACGGAACTGGCAAAACAGATTGCCGTACAAACTTCCATAATGGCTTTTGACCGGGACGAGGCTATTAAAAGCGGTGCAGTGGTGACAGAAGTAAGAGACGGTATTGCGACTGTGTGCCAGGCTGGCCCTCCAGGGGAGGTTGCCAGTGCTTCCGGTGACATTGGAAAGGCTGTTGTTCTTCCTAAGATGACCATAAAACAGGAAGAAGTGCTTAATGAGTACGAAACTTATTTTTAATTTCTATTAATGGCAGCGATATCAGTAAATGGGGTGACAGACGATGAGATGTTTGGTACGTTTC
>CATWBR010000479.1 GCA_958349075.1 uncultured Clostridium sp. | reverse complement strand
AGCCGAATAACCGCTCCCAACGGCAATTGTGAAAGGAAGAAAATTATGAAGAAAATCATAAACTTCTATAATCAGCTTGAAGCGCATCTTCTGGTGTGCAGCCTGATTTTTACTGTGATTCTCGTCTTCTTCCAGGTAATTCTGAGATATGTATTCGGATCCTCACTTTCCTGGTCGGAAGAACTGGCAAGATACATTTTTATCTGGCAAATCTGGCTTGGCACCAGCGTGGCACAGAGGGATAATTCCCATGTGCGCATCGAGGTTCTGGGCGGTGCGGAAGAGGGCAGACGTAAGGATATGATCCGCATCATTTCCGACGTGATTTGGCTGGTATTTTGTCTGCTTCTTGTAAAATATGGATTTGAACTGGTAGCCTCCATCCAGAAACGCGGCCTCATCTCGGCCGCGATGAGGATGCCGATGTACCTTGTATATTTGAGCCTCCCTGTCAGCCAACTGGCAGTGTCAATCAGGATTATCGGAGAGTTATGGCAGAAAATCCGCGGGCTTAAAAATAGTGAGGGAGAGATTGGGGAAGGAGGCGAAGGAGCTTGAATATAGCCGTACTGTTTGGTTCATTTATTCTGATGATGGCTCTGTCGGTGCCTGTCGGGTATGCCATAGGCATCGCAACCTTTATCACACTGACCTGCTTTTCTAATATTCCGGTTGCCCTGATTACACAAAACGCCATCACCGGCTGCGATTCATTTCCGCTTATGGCAATTCCGTTCTTCATGCTGGCCGGAAACCTGATGAGCAGCGGCGGAATTGCAAAGAGGATCGTAGATTTTGCAGATACGCTTTTAGGATGGATTCAGGGTGGACTGTGTATTGTTACAACGATTGCCTGTATGTTTTTTGCAGCCATTTCCGGTTCCGCAATGGCAACGACATCGGCAATCGGCGGATTCATGATTCCTGAGATGGAAAAACGCGGTTACAGCCGGCCCTTCAGCGCCGCGCTGGCGGCCTCGGCCGGAACGATAGGCGTTATCATTCCGCCAAGCATCCCCTTCGTTATCTATGCTGTAGTCGTGGGGGAATCCATCAGCGATCTCTTCATGGCAGGCATTGTTCCCGGGATTTTAATGGGCGTGGTTCTGATTATTGTATCCGTTTTCCGTACAGGCGGAGAAAATGTAAGCAGGGGAGAGAAGCCAACCATTAAAAAAGTTTGGGTATCTTTCAAGGGCGCATTCTGGGCGCTGCTGACACCGGTAATCATTCTGGGAGGAATCTACTCCGGTATTTTCACTCCGACCGAGTCTGCGGTTGTAGCGGTTGTATACTGCTTTGTTGTCAGCGTATTTATTTACAGGGAAATCGATTTAAAGGGCGTGTACGACTCGTTCTACAGAAGTATCAGCGTCAACGGAATGACGACATTTATGGTCGGTTTATCAATGGCATTTGCCGCATATCTGACGATGGAACGGATTCCGCATAAGATTGCCTCCGCAATGCTGAGCGTTACGGACAACAGGATTGTTCTGCTTCTTTTAATCAACCTGTTCCTGCTGTTCATCGGATGCCTGATCGACAATATCCCGGCCACTATCATTCTCTCTCCGATTTTGCTGCCGGTAGTAACACAGATTGGCATGTCCCCGATCACATTCGGCGTTATGCTCACAATGAACCTGGCAATCGGTTTTGTTACACCGCCTTACGGTATCAACCTGTTCGTCGCGGCCGGTATATCCGGGGAGCCGATGACGAGGCTGATAAAGCCGATGCTGTTCTTTATCGGAGGCCTTCTGATTGCACTTGGCCTTACGACGTTCTGCGAGCCGGTTACGCTGGGTCTTTTAGGGCTGATGAAGTGATGAGCTTTTTGCCCCGTTGCCTGTATACATAGGCGCCGGGGCAAAAAGGAAAGGAGGTGGAAAATGCCTTTATTGTTGGAGGAAGATTATAATATTCAGCTTCCGGTTATGCACCGGGTACGGCAAAAGTTCGAGCGTCCGCAGGTACAAGACCTGGACGGCAGAATCTGCGGGGAGATGGCAAAAGAGCAGGTGGCCGGAAAAATAAGAAAAGGCCAGCGGGTGGCTGTGGCGGTAGGAAGCCGTGGAATCAGGAACCTGGCCGCCATTGTACGCGGCGTTGTTGATGAGATAAAAAAATATGGAGGAGACCCCTTCATTGTGTCCGCCATGGGAAGTCACGGCGGAGGAACGGAGGAGGGGCAGAAAGAAATCCTGACCGGATATGGAATCACGGAAGAAGCCATGGGAGTTCCTGTCATAGCACGTTTGGACGTGGTGGAGATAGGGACACTGAAGAGCGGTACAAAAGTATATTTTGACAAGACGGCTTATGAAGCCGATCTGGTGGTGCCGATCAACAGAGTAAAAATCCATACGGATTTTGTGGCCGATATCCAGAGCGGCCTCTGCAAGATGCTGGTGATAGGACTCGGAAACCATATTGGCTGCACCTCCATTCACGAGGAGAGCTTCGACTATTTCGGCGAAGTGCTGAAGGAAGCGGCCACCATGATTATGCAGTCCGTCAATGTCGGTTTCGGCGTGGCGGTTTTGGAAAATGCATACGATGAAACGGCATGGATCGAGGCGGTTCCGTCGGAAAACATGATAGAACGTGAAAAACAGCTTGTCAAAATGGCTGCAGGAAACATGCCGACCCTGATGATACCGGAGATCGATGTGCTGATCGTTGAAAAGATAGGCAAAGACATTTCCGGCTGTGGCTATGACCCCAATATTCTGGGTAAAAGCTATCTACTAAAAGAATTTATTCTGGCCGTACCGAAAATCGACAAGATGGTTCTTCTGGATCTTTCGGAGGAAACCCATGGCAACGGTGTGGGACTCGGAATTTTCGATATCACAACAAAAAAAGTATTTGAACAGCTTGATTATGAGTCCATCTATGCCAACGGAATTGCGGTGAAGGATTTAGACGACTGTAAGATCCCGGTGATAGCAAAGGATGAAGATGAAGCAGTTAAAATCGCAGTAAAAGTGCTGCGGGGAGCCGACAAAAAGCGCCTTAAGATTGTCAGGATCGAGAGTACGCTGAGGCTGGAATATATAGAAGTTTCGGATGCGCTGCTCCCTCTGGTGGAAGCAGACGAGAGGCTGGAACTTGTTTAAGAATTAAAGGATCACTACTCATAATTTGATAAAATATCGCATGGCAGGCCTTCTGAGAACCCCCTCGAGGAAGGTCTGCTTCTTTACCGGCACTTTGCACACTGAGGATATAGCCGGTTTTTTTTATTGGAATATTTTGCCAGAAAAACTTGTTCCAAAGGTGTTAAAACATACTCC
>CATWBR010000478.1 GCA_958349075.1 uncultured Clostridium sp. | reverse complement strand
ATGTATTTGAAAGACAGACAGATCAAGAACCTGATTGCGACCGGTGAGAGCATTATCTACATGGTCAAGAGAGGGATGAAGGAGGCGAACCGGGACCGCTTTACCGCGGAGCAGTTCAAGGCCTTCTGCAAGAAACTGACCTCGATGTCCGTGGACGAGATAGAAGATTATTATGAGATAGAGCATGACTATGCGGCTCTCCTGATACCGGGCGCCATCATATATAAAAAGGTGCTGGATATGCTGGGGGCGGAATCCGTATGGATCCCGGGCATCCGGCTCTGTGACGGGATTGCGGCGGAGTATGCGGAGGAAAGCCGCCTTGTAAAGTTCCATCATGATTTTGAGGGAGATATCCTTTCTTCGGCCCGGAATATGGCGAAGCGGTACAAGTGTTATGCCGCCCACACCCAGGAAGTGGAAAGGACGGCGGTAGCCATTTTCAATGCAACCAGGAAATATCACGGCCTTGGAAACAGGGAGAGGCTGCTGCTCCAGATTGCCGCGATTCTTCACGCCTGCGGTAAATTTGTCAGCATCACGAAGAGCACGGAAAATGCATACCAGATTATCATGGCGACGGAGATTATCGGCCTTTCCCATCTGGAAAGGGAGATTGTCGCCAACGTTGTGAGATATAATATTCAGGAATTTGCCTATAACGAGGTGGTCCTGGAATCCGATTTTTCACGGCACGGAGGAAAGAACATTTCAAGGCGGGAGCTGACCATCATTATCGCAAAGCTGACCGCTATCCTGCGCCTTGCCAATTCCATGGACAGGGGCCATAAGCAGAAACTCTCCGATTTCAAAGTGGCGGTCAGGGACGGAAACCTGGTATTCACGACGGGCTATACCGACAGTATTGTGCTGGAACGCTTCTCGTTCGAGCAGAAAGCCGACTTCTTCGAGGAGATTTTCGGCATACATCCGGTACTGAGACAGAAAAGGGGGATTTAAGAGATGACAGAGACAGCATCGAGATATACCAATCCTGAAAATTATGTTAACAGGGAACTGAGCTGGCTGGAATTCAACTACCGCGTTCTGGGAGAGGCCAGGGATAAAACCACGCCGCTGTTTGACCGGCTGAAATTTTTGAGCATCACGGCCTCCAACCTGGATGAATTTTTCATGGTACGCGTAGCCTCCTTAAAGGATATGATCCATGCCGGATATACGAAGCCGGACATCGCAGGGATGACGGCTACAAAACAGCTTGAGGCTATCGGGGTTAAGACGCATGAGCTGGTGACGGATCAGTATAAGACCTATAACAGGGGCCTCCTTCCTGTTTTAAAGCAGAATGGCCTCAAGATAGTGACCTGCCATGAGAATCTGACAAGAAAAGAGGCGGCCTACGTAGACAAGTACTTTGAAGATGTGGTTTATCCGGTTCTTACGCCGATGGCGGTGGATTCTTCGAGACCGTTTCCGCTGATACGCAATAAATCCCTGAACATCGCGGCCCTGGTGAGAAAGAAAAAGGGAGACGGCGAGCTGGATTTTGCCATGGTCCGTGTGCCGACCGGCCTGCCGAGGGTTGTTGTAATCCCGGACGAGGAGAAAAGCGTCAGGGACGACGGCCAGGAACAGAAAGAGACGAAGACGACGATTATCTATCTGGAGGAGATCATTGAGCGGAATATTGATAAACTGTTCCTGAATTATGACATCATCTGCTCCCATCCGTTCCGTGTCATGAGAAACGCCGATTTGAGCATTGACGAGGACGAGGCCGAGGATCTGCTTCAGGAGATTGAAAAACAGTTGAAAAAGCGCCAGTGGGGTGAGGCGATCCGTCTGGACATTGAGGAAAAAGCCGATAAACGCCTTCTGGATATCCTGAAAAATGAGCTGGAGGTGACAAACGACGAGATCTATGAGATCAACGGTCCTCTGGATTTGACCGTACTGATGAAGGTGTTCGGTCTTCCGGGCTTTGAACGGTTCAAGACGCCGGGCTACACGCCGCAGCCGGTGCCGGCCCTGATGAATGATGACGATATCTTCACCAATATCAGAAAGGGAGATATCTTCTTATTCCATCCCTTTGAGTCATTCGAACCGGTAGTGGATTTTATCAAACGTGCGGCTAAGGATCCGGATGTCTTGGCTATCAAGCAGACCCTGTACCGTGTCAGTGGAAATTCTCCGATCATTACAGCTCTCGCAGAGGCGGCGGACAACGGAAAACAGGTTTCCGTCCTTGTGGAACTAAAGGCGCGTTTTGACGAGGAAAATAATATTATATGGGCGAAGATGCTGGAGAAAGCGGGCTGCCACGTGATTTACGGCCTGCTGGGCCTTAAAACGCACAGTAAAATCACTCTGATTGTCAGAAAAGAGGAGGAAGGCATCCGCCGTTACGTTCATCTGGGAACAGGAAACTACAATGATTCCACGGCCAAACTCTATACAGACTGCGGCCTGTTCACCTGCGATCCGCAGATCGGAGAGGACGCCACGGCCGTATTCAACATGCTGTCCGGATATTCCGAACCCCTGGGATGGAATAAACTCTCCCTGGCTCCTCTGTGGCTTCGCGGAAAGTTTCTGCGCCTGATACAGAGGGAGACGAAAAACGCCAGGAACGGAAAGAATGCGAGAATTGTGGCGAAACTTAACTCCCTCTGTGATAAGGAGATCATTGCCAACCTGTATGAGGCGTCCTGCGCAGGCGTCAGGGTGGAACTGATTGTACGGGGCATCTGCTGTCTGAAAGCGGGAGTGCCGGGCCTGAGTGAAAATATTACGGTCTGCTCTATCGTCGGCAATTTCTTAGAGCACAGCCGCATCTTCTTTTTTGAGAACAGCGGGGAACAGAAGGTATTTATGGGAAGTGCGGACTGGATGCCGAGAAACCTGGACCGGCGGGTGGAAATCCTCTTCCCCGTGGAGGATGAGAAGCTGAAAGAACGCGTCATCCACATCCTGGACGTCCAGTTAAATGACAATGTGAAGGCGCATTTCCTGCAGCCGGACGGTACCTACGCAAAGAAGGATAAGAGGGGAAAAGCCCTTGTCATCTCCCAGGAGGTCTTCTGCGAGGAGGCGATCCAGGCGGCCAGGGCGGAGAAGGATTTGACGGATCCGGTAAAGAACAGGGTGTTTATTCCTCTGGAGCAGTAGAGAATTGAAAACCGAGAATAGAGCCGAAATGGGATTTAGAACCGCGGTGGAACTGCCTGTTTTATAGATTTATAAAAGACATAAAAAAGAAACATTGATGCTTAGCAGGCTTTGTAACTGCTTTAAAGCATCACTGTTTCTTTTTGATACTTATTTCTCCAGGCTGCCATACAA
>CATWBR010000477.1 GCA_958349075.1 uncultured Clostridium sp. | reverse complement strand
TACTCCGAAGAGCGCAAGCGGTCCCCGGAACAATTCATTCTGGCCGGATTCCCCATACGCGACAACCTGAAAACGGGACTGAAGACTCAAGCCACCACCTCCACCCCGGACATTGGCCGTCCCGTCCGCGTCCTCCTTTTTCAATTAAAATCTCTCCTTTTTTAATTAAATCCCCTCCTTCTTCACTTTAATACGTTGATTTTTTAGGAATTTAAACAAATGAAATTGACTCCGGGCAAAAAGTGTAGTATGATAAGTTTTAATTCCAGTCTGGATAAGAAATTGAATCATTCGTTACAGTCCATTAAGACGAATTTGCCCAGGTGCAAAGCGGGTCTGTAACAAAAAAACAGGAGGAGAGATTATGAAAAAAACAAAAAAAATTATGGCGCTTGTTATGGCGGGACTGATGGCTGCATCGATGACAGCCTGCGGGTCCAAATCTGAGCCGGAGACTACGAAGGCTCCGGAGAGTGAGGCTGCATCCACAGAAGCTGCCGAGACTACGACGGAAGCGGCTGCCAGCGGACAGACTTATAAAATTGGTATTATCCAGTTGACACAGCATGCGGCTCTCGATAAGACGAACGAAGGCTTTGTCGCCGCCCTCAAGGACGCAGGTCTTGACTGCGATATTGACCAGCAGAACGCTTCGGGCGACCAGTCGGCATGCCAGACAATTGCCGAGACTCTTGTCAACAATGGCAATGACCTGATTTTTGCTATCGCCACACCGGCGGCACAGGCAGTTGCAGGCGTTACGGAGACAATCCCGATCCTTTGCAGCGCAGTGACGGACCCGGCTGCATCCGGTCTTGTTGAAAGCAATGAAAAGCCAAACTGCAACGTATCTGGAACATCCGATTTGACACCAGTAAAAGAGCAGATGGATTTAATGCAGAAGATTATGCCTGATGTTAAAAGCGTAGGCCTTCTTTACTGTTCCGCAGAGTCCAACTCCGTGCTTCAGGTCGATATGGCGAAAGAAGCGCTTGAATCGGCAGGCATCGCATATAAAGATTATACGGTTTCCAGCTCCAACGAGATCCAGACCGTAGTTGAATCCATGGTAGGCAATGTCGATTGTATCTATGCACCGACCGACAACATGATCGCGGCCGGTATGACAACTGTATCCATGGTTGCCACAGAGAACAAGATTCCGGTTATCTGCGGTGAGGAAGGTATGGTAGACGCAGGCGGACTTGCTACATACGGTATTGATTACTACCAGTTAGGATACATGGCAGGAGAGCAGGCCGTGGATATCCTTACAAAGGGCGCGGACATCAAAGAAATGCCAATCGGCTACCTGGATGCTTCCAAGTGTGCTCTGAAGGTAAATGAGGATACGGCTGCTGAACTCGGCATTGATGTATCCGACATTAAATAATTAATTTCAGGTTATCGTTTACAGGGGGACAGCTTTTTGGTAAGCGGTCCCCTTAATATGGGATATGAGGTTTCTACGCCTGATAAAGGCATTTTAGAAAAGTTATTGGAGGAAATAGCAGATGAGTGGTTTGTTAGCTTCCCTTCAGGGCGCCGTGGCACAAGGTGTTCTATGGGGGATCATGGTTTTAGGTGTTTATATTACGTACCGTCTGATGGATATTGCGGATTTGACCGTTGACGGAAGTTTTGCGCTGGGCGCCTGTGTCTGCGCTGTGCTGGTTGTGAACAAGCGGGTGGACCCGGTTGTTGCGCTGCTGGTTTCAGCTATGGCCGGTCTGGCCGCCGGAGCCGTGACGGGCATTCTCCATACTTTCTTTGAGATTCCGGCTATCCTCGCAGGAATTCTGACACAGATTTCCCTGTGGTCCATCAACTTAAGGCTGATGGGGGGAAAGAGTAATATTCCCCTTTTGAAAGTGGAAACACTGATCAGCAAGTTTGTTAAGATGACGGGGCTGACCCAGTCTCAGGCATCTATGATTATCGGTATTATTGCGGCGATTATTATCATTATGTTCCTATACTGGTTTTTCGGTACCGAGATCGGCAGCGCCCTGCGTGCGACAGGCAACAACGAAGACATGGTCCGCGCCCTGGGCGTCAACACCAAGATGACAAAACTTCTGGCGCTCACACTGAGCAACGGCCTTGTCGGCCTTTCCGGCGCCCTCGTTTGCCAGAGCCAGAAATACGGAGATATCAACCTGGGAACAGGCGCCATCGTAATCGGCCTGGCTTCAATTGTAATCGGTGAAGTCCTGATGGGACGCCTGACTTCATTCTATTGGAAACTGACTTCCGTTGTTGTGGGTTCCATCGTATATTTTGTAATCCGCGCCCTCGTACTCAGGATGGGCCTGGATGCCAATGACATGAAGCTGCTCTCTGCAATTATTGTTGCGCTGGCTCTCAGCTTCCCTGTCGTTCTTGCCAAATACAGGCTGAAAAAAGAATATTCGGAGGGAGATGAAGAGGAATGTTAACAATCACTAATGTAAAGAAAACATTTAACAAAGGCACGATTAATGAGAAAAAAGCGCTGAACGGTATTAATCTTCATCTGGATCCCGGGGATTTTGTTACAATCATCGGCGGAAACGGAGCCGGTAAGTCTACAATGCTGAATATGGTGGCAGGCGTTTATCCCATAGACAGCGGTAAGATTGTCATTGACGGAATCAATATTTCAAGACAGCCGGAACATAGGCGTGCCAAATATATCGGAAGAGTTTTCCAGGATCCGATGAGAGGCACGGCGGCCAACATGGAGATTCAGGAGAACCTGGCCATGGCTCTCAGAAGAGGCAAGGTAAGAGGCCTTAGCTGGGGAATTAAAAACAATGAAAAAGATTATTACAGGCAGGCCCTGGCCCAGCTCGATCTGGGACTCCAAACCAGGATGACCAGCAAAGTGGGCCTTCTTTCCGGAGGGCAGAGGCAGGCGCTGACCCTTCTGATGGCAACGCTCCAGAAGCCGAAGCTCCTTCTCCTGGATGAGCATACGGCGGCTCTCGATCCGAAGACGGCCAGGAAGGTGCTTGACCTGACCGAGAAGATTGTCAATGAGCAGAGCCTGACGGCCCTCATGGTCACCCATAATATGAAAGACGCCATCCAGATCGGCAACCGCCTGATTATGATGCACGAAGGCAGAATCATCTACGATGTGGCGGGCGAAGAGAAGAAGAATCTGGAAGTGGAAGACCTCCTTGAGAAATTTGAGACGGCCAGCGGGGAAGAGTTTGCAAACGACAGAATGATGCTGGCAAAATAGAAGAAATCATACGGATACCGGTGGAAATTTGTTTTTTTCGGTATCCGTATTTTTTTGCATTTATAGAGAAATAGAAAGC
>CATWBR010000476.1 GCA_958349075.1 uncultured Clostridium sp. | reverse complement strand
ATTTATTATCATCTGTCAAGAGGCAGTTACCGTAACCTGCGCTTCACTCACAAAAATGCCTCATGGGACAGCAGCCCCCGCTTTATCAGATATACTGCCTGTAAGAAGAAAATCTGCCGCCGTCTTCACCGGAAAACAACGAAAAGCACGCTTCGCGAACTTTTCATTGCCACTCAATAAAAAGCCGCTGTCCGGTAAGTTTCTTTTACCGGAACAGCGGCCTGCCGCAGAGCATTTCAGGTTTAATGCCTTTCATTCAAGATTTCCATCAATTCCCCGCGCATATTGCCAAATTCAACGGTCTGCCCGGTCCACAGTTCGATCTGGGCAACTCCCTGCCAGACCAGCATACCAAGCCCATTCAAAATCCGTCCTCCATGTTTCTGTGCATTGAGAAGGAACTGTGTCTTCTCCGGATTATAGCAGGCATCAAAATAAAGCTTCCCGGATGACACCATATTTTCGGGCATGGGAGATTCTCCAATAGAATGTCCCATCCCTACGCCGCTGGCGTTCATTATCACATCACATTGGGGAATGGAAGAATAATCCCCATGGGCGGCAGCCTCAAAAACAGGTGCAATTTTTTCATTCATCTCCCTGCACAGCTTCTCTGCCGCAACGGAGTAATAATCGGTAACATAGATTTTTTTTGCTCCGTAGTGAGCAAGCGCGGCACACATGGCCCGCCCGGCGCCGCCGGCCCCAAAACAAAAGAACGTACTCTCCGGCACATTTACGCTGCCCTCCTCTGTCAGGGAATGATAAAAACCGTCGGCATCGGTATTATATCCAATCAATTTGCCTTCCCGGTTTACCACTGTATTGCATGCTCCAATTTTTTCGCAAAGCGGCTCCAGAAAATCCAGGTATTGCATAACATCGACCTTATAGGGTTTTGTGACGCCGCATCCTGCAAAATTAAGGTATTTAAGTCCGGCCAGAGCCGGCCCCAGAGCCTCTGCCTCTAATTCTTCCGCCAGATAGACCATGTTGATACCGGAGGCCTCATACGCCATATTCTGTAAACGCACGGACAGCGACTGCCCAAGGGGTTTGCCAAATAAAACTGCCAGCCGGGTTTCATTATTTAATCTCATACTACTCCTTCCACGCAGAAATGCGCATAAACATAATCCGGTATATGAATTACCTACATTATAAATCCGAATACACAAAGAGCCGTAATAATGGTACCCGCAAGAACCGGAAGGATAACGGAGCAGACAAACACCTGGAAATATCCTTCGCGGTAAGAAACCTTAGTGTAGGCCATTGTAATCGAAACGCTGATCCCATTTGGCAGTGAATTGAGTCCTGCTCCCGCTACGGGGGCGATACGGTGGATTGCCGCAGGATTCAGTCCCATATCCATAAAACGTTTGCTCAGATTCTCCATAAAAATGGTGACGCCTGAGGTAGATGAACCTACGATACCGGACAGGATGTTGATACCCACAAACTCCTTAATATAAGGATGAATTTCCAACTGCATTATGTTTTCAATGATAACAGGAAAGGCGGGTGAAAGCTGAACCACGGCAGAAAAACCCATAACAGCGGCGGCGGTGCACAGAGACATCAGCCCGCTTTCAATACCTCCCCTGACAATTGCGGAACGGTTATCCATACTTCTCCAATTTAACAGCAGTCCGATCACACAGGCTCCTGACAAAGCTAAAAGAACTGCCGGAACAGACTCCATAAATTGCTGTGCGGTAAAAATCACCACAATCACTGTCACAAGAGGCATAAGGGCCTTCCAAAGCGGCGGCCAGTTGCTTCTGTCATAGTCCTCCAGCGTAATGCCGGAATAGGTAGCTTCCACATCTTCACGATCCATCTTTTTCTGAAGGCGATTGACACAGCGCATAACATACCAGTAACCTCCTGCAAAAATAATGGCGCCGCCGATTATGCCAAGTACAGGGGCCGAGCCTATATTGGTCGGCAGATATTTTGTAGGTATCAGGTTGGTCACGTCAATACTATAGGGCAATGTTCCGCAGGCGGGGACATTGCCGAAGGTGATAATCGCAGGCAGAAGGAAACGCGGGATATTATTTTCGTACATTATAACCATTGCCAACGGCGCAATAACAAACATGATGACAAATCCCGATATGCCGGCCCATGTAAGAAGGCAGGTGACAATCCCGATCGCCAGTACGCAGTAACGTGCTCCCATCCGTTTCGTCATCCAGAGGGCAATCGTATGAGCCGATTTTGTTTCCGACATGACCCGGCCGAACAGGGCGCCGAAAACCATGACAAACATCCAGGTTCCGGCATAATTGCTGAAACCGCTCATGTAACCGTCCAGCAGGGTAGACTGCCAGTCGAGGCCATTCGTCAGAATAACCACCAGAGAACTTATAATCGTGATGGCAATCAGATCAATTCCTTTCAAAGACAGAACAATTAATATAACCAATGCGAGAATAATGCCAAACAGTTCCATATTATGTAACCTCCCCCTTTAATTAAATGATTGCCTGGTGCATTACCTTCAGCACCTGCGACAGAGCGTCTGCCGAAACCTGGCCGGGAGCGGAGCCCTGGCCTACCGAACCAAAGGTTGCGCAGGAACCGTAGAGTTCTCCGCTCATCCGGCTGATGGAACCGATGCCTTTCATCGACATCGTAAGAATAGGACGGTCTGCATATTGGCTGTACATTTCGTAAGTGGCATCCAGCAGGGTAAGCGTATCCTGCGGGGAATTTGCCATAACGGCAATTTTGGGGATATCGGCTCCCATATCCTGCATCTTGCGCAGCCGCGCCACCAGAGTTTCCTTTGAAGGCGTTTTAAAGAAATCGTGATTCGAACCTACTACCTTCACACCGGCGTCATGTATCGCGGAAATGTTTGCCAGAACCGCCTCATCTCCCGAAAAAATCTCTACGTCCACCAAATCGGCGCAGCCGCTTTTTGCAGCACAGCTATTAATCTCCAAATAATTCTCAGGGCTGATATCCCGTTCCCCACCCTCGCGTTTTGTACGAAAGGTAAATAAAAGTATCTTGTCCTTCAGAATCCCGCGAAGCTCCCGGAGAACAGACGATACGGCCGACAAATCATCTACCTGTTCAAAATGATCCGCACGCCATTCCACGATATCGATCTCCATACTGCTTAATGTGGCTGCCTTATCCGTAATTTGCGCACGTGTCTTATCCACGATTGGCACAATTATTTTCGGCGTGCCTTCCCCCAATACTATATTGCGTACTGTCAGTGTGTTCATTTATATAAGCTCCCTTCTCTGATAGAATCGTTTTCCGATCCGCTTGATAAAATAAACTATAACAAAGAATTATAAGCTTCTCAATGTTCTATCC
>CATWBR010000475.1 GCA_958349075.1 uncultured Clostridium sp. | reverse complement strand
GGGTACGGTGTGGTATGGCAATCACACGGCGAATCGCCAATTTCAATACTTTCCTGAGATCCTGATTCATGGCGGGGGAATGTTCTGCCAGACGGCACATGGATAATATAATAATCTGGTCAGCCTCCAGCAAAATACTGTCGCATTGCCGTTCTCCTTCCCTCTGCGGAGCGGGAAATAAACGCTCCAGTTCCATAATCCTGTTTCGCACCATCACATCATCAGCCTTGCCGATCATCCTTTCTGCCATAAGATACGTAATCTCATTGATCGCCAGGTTTCCGATATCATCCGTCTGTTCATCCGCAGCCCGCTCATATACCCGTTTTGCAGTCTCATACAGGAAATGCAGTTGTTCATCCGTAAACTCTTCCGCCGGACGCCGAACAGCCATAGAGGCCAGTGCGGACTGTAGCAGCGTACGGATATCAGGAAGGGAACTGTGCAATTTCTCCGTCAAATCCACAGAAGCTATTACGCGGTCCACCATCTCTATACTCTTATCATACGCAGGAAGATACTCTGACAGCAGTATTCCTCCCTCCGTATCTCCCCTATAGGTCATCTCCTTGAACTGATCCGACTTAAAATCATAGATGGAAATGCCCATGCTGCGCTCTTCTTCATCCAAGTGATCGAAATTTTTTTCATAGAGAGCGGCGGCTTTCTTACCATATATGATAATCTCATCAGACCAGTTCACTGTATCTAAAGCAGCATAGCCGACCATCTTTATCATATAACATTTCATTAATGCAATCTCGTTCTGTCTGTCTTCATAATATGGGATCAGGGAATCCGCCACTCCCATGCATGTCTCAGAATCATCGATTTGTATACAGTTACGGAAAAGATAGGAGAGCAGAGAATCTGCTGTCCCTTCATCCCAGTGTGCAGGGCACCGAGTAAAATACCGGATATGCCAGTCCAATACAGCATCCACCTGACCAAAGACTTTCCTGATATTTCGGGAACGCATCCGGTACTCCTTTATCCACAACTCCATCGGGACATCACTCTGCGGAACCGGGATGCTGTCTTGCGATACACTGGTGCCAATTTGCCGATATTCCTTAAAAAAATCTTCCCATTCCCGCCTTGTACGGAATCCATGTTCCCCCTGACACTTCATCATATCGACCTTTCTTATAATAAAATGCCGTAATCCCTCGGCATTGCCCATGCTGCTTTTGCGCCGCCCTTCGGGCCAAAACCGGGCCTGACATCCGATATTGCGCCATAAAGGGTGAATAAATTGATATCAGTATATCAAAAAGTAATCAAAAACGCAAATAACCGTCTTTAATTCTGCGCCCCCTCCATGCCGGCGGACCGCTATTTTCAATTTTAATTGATAAGTTGTAATCTCCCCTAATATAAATTATAATAGTAGGCAATTGGAGGTAAAAAATGAAGGCACGTAAAACCTGTTTATACTATCTGCTGGTCCTTGTGGCCACAATCATGCTCTGCGGCTGCTCCCGCTATACCCCGCCGGTGGAATCATACCAGGCATCGGAGGCGCCGACACAGCCGGCACTGGGCGGTTCGGAGCAGAATGCGGAGAATCCCGGAAGCGGCAAGGATACGGCGGCTGTCCAGGCTGAATTTGATACTTTTACAGATCGTATCTTCCGGGAGATTGTCGGTTCCGATCCTCTGAGTCTCCACTTTATGCTCAGGAACCCGGAAAACTACGGTATCAATACACCAGAGATTAAATTCCAGACCATTTCCAAAGAAGAGCTGGAAAAAGATACTGTTGATAATGAGGAACTGCTTACGGAGCTTCAGACATATGAGCCCTCTCTCCTGACGGCAGATCAGCTTTTTACCTATAAGATGTTAAAGGACTCCCTGGAAACCGGGATGGCATCAAAAGGGCTGGAGCTCTATGGCCAGCCGCTGAGTCCCTTAATCGGAACCCAGGCTCAGCTTCCTGTGCTTCTTGCTGAGTACACGTTCTATGACAGGAACGACATTGAGCACTATCTGGAACTGCTCTCCCAGATTGATGTTTACTACGGCCAGTTGGCCTCCTACGAGAAGGAGCAGGCCGATGCCGGGCTGGCGCCAAGTGATGTTACAATCGACCGCATGCTGCAGTCCTGCAAGGATTATCTGATCCGGCCGGAGAACAGTTTTCTCACGGAGACCTTCAGCAGCCGTCTGGACGAGGTGGATGGGCTGACCGGCGAGGAGAAGGCGGAATACAAGAAAAAACATCTGCAGATATTAAAAGAACATTTTATCCCCGCCTACACAAACCTGTCTAAATCCCTGGAAGAATTAAAAGGGCGCGGAACCAACGAAAACGGCCTCTGTCACTATGAAAAGGGCAAAGAATATTATGAATATCTCGTGGCCACCCTCACCGGAACCGACAGCTCCATACCGGAGCTTAAGGATCGGATCGAAAAGCAGTTCGGACGTGATATGGCCGAAACAGCAAGGCTTTTGCAGAATAACCCAAAACTGGTCACCGAAATCGAGAGAACCAGCTTCTCCCTGACCGAACCGGTAGAAATACTTGATCATCTGCGCGAACAGATTAAGGATGATTTCCCGGAACTCACCGATTCCACTTACGAGGTAAAACATGTTCCGAAAGCCCTGGAGTCCTCCCTGTCACCGGCCTTTTTCCTGATTCCTCCCATTGATTCGGACACCACGAATGTAATCTATATCAATGACAAATCCAGGGAAGAGGGAACGGATCTCTATTCCGTCCTTGCACATGAGGGATATCCGGGCCACCTTTACCAGTCCGTCTATTTTAACCGGAAACAGAGCTGCCCTCTCAGGCACGTTCTGTCCTGCGGCGGATATGATGAGGGATGGGGATTATACTGCGAACTGTACAGCTATTCATTCGACAATGGCCTCTCCCCTGATATGCAGGAGCTGATGGCCCGCAGCCAGGCATCCATTTATGCCCTGTATGCCCTGCTGGATATCCATATTCATTACGACGGCTGGGATCTGGATAAGATTTCCGGTTTCCTGGGCACATATTATGGGATCAGCGATTCCGAAGTCTGCGAAGAAATGTTTAACTCCATTATTGATAACCCGGGCAACTACCTGAAATATTATACCGGCTATCTGGAGATCTGCACGCTGAGAGATTCGGCCCAAAAGGCGCTGGGCAGCCGGTACTCGGCAAAAGCATTCCATAAGTTTATCCTGGATATGGAGGGAGCCTCTTTCCGGGTGATTAAACCGTACTTTGAAACATGGCTTCTGACTTACGATGTAAACAGCTAAAAAGAAGCGGCGGGACAGATATACAGATTAAATTCAGAGATTTTGTGGATAAAGAGCGGGAAGTAATCTTTTATTG
>CATWBR010000474.1 GCA_958349075.1 uncultured Clostridium sp. | reverse complement strand
TCCTGTCTAATCTGCCTCCACTTCCGTTTACCTCCATTTTCGCGCCTTTCAGTGGGCCGCATCAGGCAGTCATTTTCGTTCTGGGCGCAAAGGTAACTCCGGGATTGGACGGGAAAGCAAGGTCAAGCCTCCTGTTTTCGGAAAAAATCTCCAGCCCTGCGGGTAGTATTTTGGCCGAAAAATTATCACAAGTTATGATAATTTCTCTGCAATGATTGTCTTCATACTTTTCTGTTTCGAATTTTACAAATTGTTTCTTAGGATTATTTGTGTGGAACATAGGTTTTCCAAAGTCGGTTTGTCCACGATAAACATCTCACAGTCCGTTTCCGCTTCTATCTCTATCGTTGATGCGGTCTGTCCATAGTAGCATGACATGCTTGCGGCCATTTCACCGCCGAATGCGAACCATTGCGTCACACCGCATCCTGTGTCGGGAACAAAAGCACGGCAGATGCCGCTTTTCATGATGATCATTATCATTTTTTATTTCTTTCTTATTCTACTTTGATATGATCGAATCCTTCTCCATAAACTCCTATAACGGCACTTTGTGAAACAAAAGCCTCCGTGTCTATATTTTTTATCAGCCGGAAGCTGACCGGCGCTTCCCTCTTCCCGGCTAATATAAACATCATCTTTACTTCTCGTCCTGTATAAAAGCCGGTTGTATTGATAATCGTCACTCCCCGGTGTGGGTATTCGTTGATATGCCGCCCTATTTCTTCATTTATTGGATATGATAAAGAACTGGATTGTCGGGTACTATTCATTGCCCTGGTCGATAGCAAAGCTACAAATATAAAGAGTTACAAACCCGTCACCACTTTTTCCCGGTCTTTCAATACAAAATGACTGGAGGAAATGATAATCATATCGCAGATAAGCACCGTTCTCCCAATGTGATGTTCCGGTCTTTGTTGATGATGGCTGCAATAATATCTGTACCTTCCGTACTTCCGTTTGCTGAAAGAGCCTCCCTATGGCAACTTCCACACTCCAACGACATAATCTATCACAATATCCGTAACTTGGTATGTCATTATCCCGATAATGCAGTCTGCCAATATCTCCATGACCTGATATATCACAATCCCGGCAACGTCGGGGAGAATCCAAACCTCCCGCCGGACAGCCGTTTGTCATGTCTTTTGCCGGTATTGACTATTCATGTCTATATATGACTATAGCTGACAAGGTACCCTTTCCCACGTTTATTCTTTTTTTCTTTGCGGCGTAGGACGATAATCCGTCATCGGGAACGTCCGCCTTACAAAACGCCCAATTGTCACATGGAATTAATGTATAAATCATAGTTATGGACAGCATTGAAAGGAAAAAACCAAATCCGTATCATATCAACGAGAAGGAGATACTGGATATAGTTGCCGCCAAAGGCTCATATTTGAGCTGCATTTCCGGGGATCTGGAAGAGGTGGTACCCCACAAGGAATCTTCATCCCGGCCGGAGAGTAAAAAGACGATAACGGAGGAAGAGGTAAAAAATATATTGAAGCCCTCCTGAACAACTTTTCATCCAACCGGCGCAAGCCCCTGCATATTGACGCACAGGTGTACGAATGTATCTCAGACATTGTCTGGGCGGTCAGACGTAAGGATTTCACTGTTTCCGGTGTTATAAGCCGCATACCGGTTGAACATATTAAGGAAAACGCCGACGTGATAAGGAAGATCACAGGACGGGATTACAAACTGTTCCAGCCGTAATATGACGGGAAATCCTCCTTAAAACGGCTCCGGAGGGGGAGTCGGAAACCACGACACCCAGCCGGAAGTGCCTTTGGAAAGTATTTTGAACTGTATTTCAATAATTTGAGTTCCTGACAGGAAGCAATTTTAAATAAAAACAAGAAAAATGGAAGTATATTACATTGAAGCCGGAATCTTTGAGGAGATGCTGGCTCGGACTGAGAGCCTGTCCGCACAGGCGGACCGCTTGTATGAAAAGAACAGGGAAAAGAAACCGGAAGAGTGAATGGACAACCAGGATGTCTGCCTGCGTCTTGACATCTCTCCACGTACCCTGCAGACTCTCCGGGATACCGGACGACTGGCATTCACCCAAATCCAGCGGAAAATCTATTACAGGCCGGAGGACGTAGAAAAGCTGATGGCCTATGTCGCCATGAAACGCAAGGAAAAGGCGGTGAGAGAAAAAAGAAAGAATGAATAATTAATCGGAAGTAGCATGGAAGGGATTATTAGCAAAGAGACGGGCAGTGTCTGCCGGTTCTTTGGCCTGCTGGATAACATCCAGACGAAGCTGGAAAGGCTTGCGGAGGATAACCGCCCCCTGTTTAACGGCGAGCGTTTTCTCTCTGACAAGGAGTTGTCGGACCTGCTAAGAATCAGCCGCAGATGCCTGCAGGATTATAGGGACCAGGGGCGTATTTCTTATATCCGGCTGGGCGGAAAAATTTTGTATAAGGTATCCGACATTGAGAAACTCCTGGAGGATAATTATCATGAGGCCCTGATATAATCGGGGGCGTTCAATATTTAAGAATGCCGGCCGGAACCAATGTTTAATGGTTCCGGCCGGCATTTCATTATTCGGACATTTCCGTCAGAAGGACCGTATCCCCTTTCTGTCTTCTTTTCATCAGCTGGTCCATGTCACCGGATATCTTCCGGTCGGTAACCTGTGCATAGACCTGCGTACTGTTGATGTTCGTATGGCCCATCATCTTGGCGATGCTCTCTATCGGGATGCCGGAGGACAGCATCAGGGTTCCGAACGAATGGCGGGCCATGTGGTAGGACAGGTTCTCCTTCATGCCCAATGCCACGCCCATTCCATGTACCTCGTACCAGAGGACGTCGCGGACCGGCAGCGGGAATACCGGTCTGTCGTCATCCGTGGTGTTGTAAAGTTCCAGTATCTGTTCGGCTATGGGATGCAGCGGGATGAACGCCTCCACGTCCGTCTTGGCCCGGCAGACGCGGATATATTTTCTTCCTTCCGAGGTCTTTCCGATGTGCCGGGGATGGAGTGCTCTCGTGTCCGCATAGGCCAGACCGGTCAGCGAGGAGAAGATGAACGTCCTGCGTGCAAGCTCCATCATCGGGTCGGGCAGCGGGGTTTCCATCATCCGCTTCAACTCACCCCGGCTGATGTGCCTTAGCTTTAACGGTTCTTTCTTTTCATATGCCACATCCTCTATCGGGTTGGCTCTCAATATCTCCCGGTCCACGGCGATGTAGATGAGCCGGTTGAGCCAGCACAGACAGTGGTTCACGTGGCTGTTCCTGTAGCCCAGCTCCTTCTTAAGAAAGACCTTGAACGATTCGGCGAACTCCTCGGTGATGTCCGAAAAGGCGATG
>CATWBR010000473.1 GCA_958349075.1 uncultured Clostridium sp. | reverse complement strand
GACAAGGCACTATCATGTCGGACAGGTACTTTTTTATCTTACTATGTATTGCAGTTATGCAGCTACCGCCTTTTTAGAACTGATATACTGCCACAATGTCGTTCCAATTACCAGAACCATACCCACAATATCGGTCATAGCTCCAGGATCCATCATACAGAGACCCCCGGCAATTAAAAGCACTCTGAATACCGGATTCAGTTTTCCAAACAGGAATCCGTTCAGTGATGCTGCGATGCCGAAAATGCCGAACAGAGAGGTCACGCAAATCTGAATAACCTGAACCACGTTTGTTTCGATGAATAACATAGCCGGGTTAAAGGCCAGAATATAAGGTACGATGAAGGCCGCAATCGCCAGACGCGTAGCGTTGAAAGCCGTCTTCATCGGCGGGGCCTTGGCTATGGCCGAACCGGCATACGCCGCCAAGGCAACCGGTGGCGTAATATCCGCTACGATACCAAAGTAAAATACGAAGAAATGCGCACATACCAGGTTGATGCCGATTTCCGGTGAAATCAGAATCGGTGCACAAATCGCAGCCATGATACTATAGTTTGCCGTTGTCGGAACACCCATGCCGAGTACGATACAGCAAATCATAGTCAGGAACAGGGCAATAATCGGTTTTCCCTGAGATACCGTAACGATGGCCGTAATCAATTTGGAGGCCAGGCCGGTTGATGTAATACAGCCTGCTACGAGTCCTGCCATTGCACAGGCAACAGCTACCGTAATAGTACCCTTACCTCCGGCTTCCAGAGCATCAATGATCTTAGTGAAATTAATCCTGTTGTCTTTATTAATCAGGCCCACGCCGATTGCGATAAAAATAGCAACGGATGCGGAGAACTGCATGGTATAGGTATTGGTGGACACTAATGCAACCAATACAATCAGTGGAGCCAGCAGATAGATTTTCTTAATCAATATGCTCATTTTCGGCAGCTCTTCTTTCGGAATTCCCTTAAGGCCGAGCTTCTGGGCTTCCAGATGTACTGCAATATAGATTCCGGCAAAATAGAGGACTGCCGGTAAGATTGCCTTCACGGCTACGGTAGCGTAAGGCACTCCCATGTACTCCGCCATCAGGAAAGCGGCAGCTCCCATGATTGGAGGCATAATCTGGCCTCCGGTGGAAGAGGCTGCCTCTACGGCGCCTGCAAACTCCGGTTTATAGCCGCATCTCTTCATCATCGGAATTGTAACCGAACCCGTTGTTACCGTGTTTCCGACTGAGGAACCGGACACCATGCCGCAAAGAGCCGAGGAGATAACTGCCACCTTGGCAGGTCCGCCGGCCGAGGAACCGCACAGGCTGTTCGCCAGATCGATAAAGAAATTCGATATTCCGGTCCGTTCCAAAAATGCCCCGAAGATGATAAACACCACTATATATTTAGCGCAGACATTGATCGGAGTATTCATAACGCCGGTCGTTGTGTAAAAGAGATCATAGATTACCTTGCCGAAACGGACTGTAGCAAACGTGTATACCAACAACGCGCCGACAACGCACAAAATCGGAATTCCGACACAGCGGCGGCAGAGTTCCATCAGCGCCAGTACGGCAACGATTGCGATTACCACCATGATGGGATCTCTCGTAACACGGGTTGCCAGCTTGATAATCTGCTGCGCATGGAGAGCAAAATAGAAAAACGGCGCTGAACCTGCCACCATGAGAACAACATCATACCACGGCATATAGTTGGCCCGGGTGACTCCCTTTTTAATCGGATAGTTCAGATAGCCGAGAATCAGAATCATCCCGAGGAAATTAGTCAGACGGACCTCCGGAAGCGCTGTACTGAACAGTGTTACGTAGATACAGTAGATAGAGAAAAGCACTGACAGCCAGCGTATGAAGAATAACGGCTTTCCTTCCCATATACGGACATTGGATTCCCTGTCATACTTTTTCATGACTGCTTCCACATCGGCGGCCGTTCCCACATCAATATCCTGTACCGGAACAGGCTCTTTCTTGTTCTCATCTTTCATGTTCTCATTCTCCCCTTTCTCTTTCTTGCCCAGTCATTACCTTAAAATGAGTTAATTCATTTATAAAAGCTGCGGCAGGCTCACGCCCACCGCAGCTGCCATTCACTCAGAAAAGCTCAAGATTACTTTGTGGGAACCTCAATTCCTTTTTCAGAGAAGTATTTTGCTGCGCCCGGATGATAAGGAACTGCAGTAACGGAAGATGCAAATTCAAGGCTCAGCTCTGCGCCCTTTGCATGAGCTGCCGTGATACCCTCAAGGTTTTCAAAAATACCATAGAGGAAGTTATAAACATCTGCTTCAGATACATCGTCGCGTGCGATTACAACTGCACCTACCGCTACGGTTGTGATGTCTTCATCTGTGCCGTATGCGGATGCCGGAATTACATTCTCGCTGTAGTATGGAGATGATTCAAGCAGAGCGCTCATATGCTCATCATCCAAGCTAACCAGGTAAACGTCTTTTGTTGCTGCCAGAGATGTGATAGCGGTTGTAGGAGCTCCTGCAACTACAAAAGCCGCGTCAATCTTGCCGTCCTGAAGAGCCTCTGCGCTGTCGCCGAATGACTGGTATGTAGGTTTAATATCTTTCTCAACATCCATTCCATAAGCGCCGAGTACGTCTACCGCGTTGTAGAATACACCGGAACCTGCTGCGCCGACGGAAACATTCTTGCCCGCCAGATCCGCTACGGATTTGATATTCGGATCCAGAGTAACGATCTGAACCTGCTCCATATACAGAGCGGCAACTGTAGAGAAGTTCTCTACCTTGCCATATTCCTCAAAAAGGTTGGTACCATTGTATGCATATGCCATAACGTCGGACTGTACGAATCCGAGCTGTGCGTCACCGACATCCATAGCCTCGATATTAGCCTGAGAACCGCCGGATGTAATTGCTGTAACCTTCGTGCTGGTACTCTCGCCTATCTTACCGGACAGAACGCCGCCGAAGCCATAATATGTACCCTGATCCCCGCCTGTAGTGAAGTTAAGGCTGGTGCCTCCTTCCATACCTCCTTTGACAGTTCCGGTTGCTGCTGCTTCAGCTCCCTCTGTCTCACCTTCCTTGGCTGCCTCGGTGGCTGCCTCAGTCGCTGCTGCCTGTGTGCTCTCTTTACTGCCTGAACTACAACCTGATAAAACGGTTCCCATAACCATAGCCGCAGCGAGTACAAGTGCTAATTTCTTTCTCATAGATAATTCCTCCCTTATGTGAAATTATTAAACATCCTTTCGTCTTGACTATTTTACAACAATCTGAAAGGATATCTGCTGCTTACATTATACAGGTATTTTTACCCAATTACAATACAAAATATTATTATTTTGTATTTTTCCTTTACATTTCATAACAAATTAATAAATAAACTATAAAAAACACTGC
>CATWBR010000472.1 GCA_958349075.1 uncultured Clostridium sp. | reverse complement strand
AATAAGATTACATAAAATTTCCAGCTAAACATACGTTCTTATTATAGTCTATTACACGGACAAGCGCAATCCTTTCCGCATTCTTTCCCTTTTTATCTTACTTATTAATAGGAAAAGACAGGTTTTGCGAACTGCATTACCTTGTAACTGCTGGCTTCCGGAGCAAATATACGGCTTCGGCAAAAAATCGGCGGCGTTTTCATACGCCTTTCCCCTGTTATTTCATCCTTACAATATGCTGGCAGTAGATATAAAGATTCTTGATCTTTACCGCCTGCTGTCCGTCCTCCCCCAGAACGATCGGCTGGGTGCCGGACGGAGTGACATACAGCTTAAATGCAATCGCATCCTGGCCGATATTCAGACGTGCCTCGGGTTCATAATTAAATTTCATCTCCTCAAGCCCGAGATATGCATACATCACCTTCTCCAGCTCAGGATTTCTGAACACCTGGACTACTTCTTCTTCCGCCTCCCCCTTCATCTCAATTATTGCCTTTGCTTCATCAAATTTCAAATTTGTAAATCGGTACTCGCCATCCCCCAAAATATAAGCCAACGCACCATTGTCAAGCAATAATAAAGGATCTGATTTTTCCATAAGTCTACCTCCTCTGCCTTATATGTAACAAGTTATATCGGTCTATCATATAAAGATTACCGGATAATGTCAAATCACTGTCAAGAACGTGTCAATATCGTGACAGGTCACTTATCTTCTTCTCCAACCGGAGCTGTGTCAGGAATACCCCGACGGCCCCTGAAACGGTACTTAACACATCAATCTGCTCCCGGGTCCAAATACGTTTTTCCCAGCACTGATCAAAACCGATGAAACCGCTTCTTTTCTTCCTGTTCTTTAAAAGGCATTGGAGCATGGAAACGATTTCCTGCGATGCAAGCACATCCTTTGTCCTGCCGGTGAGTCTGTTGA
This sequence comes from uncultured Clostridium sp., assembly GCA_958349075.1. Lineage (GTDB taxonomy): Bacteria > Bacillota > Clostridia > Lachnospirales > Lachnospiraceae > Otoolea. Next base: position 2,466 of record CATWBR010000472.1, on the reverse strand, counting down.
TGTCGCGGCAGTAGAAAATTCCGTTCTCATCGAACAGTTCATCATATCTGTTACCCGGCGTATAGGCTGTGTCCTGAAGGAAATCCTTCTGCGGCTTCACCCCTTCATTACACCATTCGAATGTATTGGAACAGGTCTCGCCGTCCTCGGAATCTTCAAATATGTAGACGCGGCTCACCCCAAACTGCCTTCCCACAATCTCAAGAACCTGTGAAATGGCTTTGGAAATGTCTTCCTCCTGCTGCAGTACGGTAAAAACATACTCGCCCAGCGTCTGGTTCCTATAATCTTCCTGTCCCCTGGACTCTGCCGGAGGCTGCGCCGCACTGCGTCTGATGCTGTTCTCCGCCTGCAGGATCGAATGGTAAAAGTAGCACTGGTTCTTACCCTTTTCCTTTGCTTTATAAAGCGCCAAATCGGCATTTTTGTATAGGGTCTGGTAATCACAGCCGTCCAGGGGCGCAAAGGCCGCACCGGCGCTGCAGGATAACATATAGCCGTCACGCTCAAGAAACTCTTCCATCCGCTCCCTAATCTGTTCAAATTTATCCGAGATCACATCCTGTGAGCGCGCTCCCGGCATAATAACCACGAATTCGTCCCCGCCAATCCGTCCGATGATATCTCCTGAACGGAAGGTACGTTTCAGCAGCAGGGCGATATCGGAGAGAAGGACGTCTCCGCTCAGATGGCCGTAAACATCATTGATATATTTAAAATTATCCAAATCGATAATTACGAATGCACAGGGACAGTCTGCGGTGGCCTTCTCAATATATTTGCCTCCGAGTTCCGCAGTGGCCGCCTTGTTGTAAAGGCCGGTCAGCGCATCGTGAAGCGCCTTCTCCACCAGCATGTCCACATTTCTCTTCTCTTTGTCTATATCCGAAATAACGCCGATTGCCTTTTTTCTGTTGGCCTGTCTGATCTCCTGCAGGGCAATCTTAATCCTGCACCAGAGATAGGCTCCGTCATTCTTCGCAATCCGTATTTCCAACTCTTTTACCGCAACATTCCTCTTCATATCGCGGACCGCATTCAAAAGAACCGGCAGATCGTCGGGATGGACATGGCTGACGGAAGCCATAGAGCCGACATTCTCTGAAATTGGATAATAGCCGAATTTCTTCACCCAGTTGTCTGAAAAGGAAATGGAATCGTCGCTCATGTTCCACTCGAAGATAATATCATTAGTCTGTTCCATGATGATCCTGTGTCTCTCCAGGCTCAGCCGAAGCTCCTCCAGAACCTTTCGGTTTTCAGTGACATCGGTCAGAATGCAGTAAAATACTTCTTTTCCCTCCCGCTCCACCAACTGGCCGTGATCTAAGACCGCCATCAGGCTGCCGTCCCGGCAGATAACCCGGTATTCTATCTTCTTTGTCTTTCCCCTGCCCAACTGTTCATATACGGATTTCCACGTTGCTTCCAGATCACCGGGATAGATCAGACGCCTGAACTGATTCTTAAATTCATGTTCCATCTCTTCCCTGGTATAACCAAACATAGTAAGAAAGCCTCGGCTGTACTGCAGCAAATCCAGATTCTCGTTAAACTCGCAGCACATAACGCCGCCCGGCACATTTTCCATCAATGCATTCAGGTTTTCATTCTGTTCTCTCAGGAGAATTGCCTGCTCGTCCAAAAGCCGTATCAGGCTTCCTCTGTTGTTCTCGTGCACCGTTCTGGGGAAAAACTCATTTTCTTTCTGGTTTTCGCTTCCGGCGGACATATGTATCTGCAGGATCCTGAACTCCCCGTCCTCTTCCCGGCACAGCAGGGTCATACGGATTCTCTGGCTCTCAAATATCTCTTCTCTTCCCGTTTCCTGCACCACCAGCACTCCAAATACCGAGACCGTATGCCTGTCCAGGGTTCTCACATCATACTCTTCTTCCACAATGGCAAATGAGCCCGGAAACAACCGGTATTCCTGTTCCAGAAAAATTCTTGCGTTCAAAATACCGCGTCCGATTTCCTGTTCTCCGGTTCCTATCCACTCCACATTCTCATCCATGCAGGCCAAAACTTTCTGCACATCCCGCTCCACCAGATAGGCTTTCTGAAGCCGGCAGACAAATTCTTTTGCTTTCGTCTCAAGTAAAATGTCCATGCCCCCCTTTCCCCCATTGTCTCTGTTATAACAAGCATACTGGAAAATGGGGAGCATGTCAAGAAAGCAATAGAGTCGAAAAACTTAATATTTTAGCCTGTTGTTACATTGCATATAAGCCGTTCTGTCACCGCGGAAAATACGGGCAGAAAAACAAAAAAGCCCAGACAACCTTTAAAATCAAGGTTTCTGAGCTTTTCTCAATCCTGTAACTATTAGCAGGGGAAGAGGGGCTCGAACCCCCATTAACGGTTTTGGAGACCGTTGCTCTGCCATTGAACTATTCCCCTAAAATTGCCTGCCCAAGTATAATACCACAGGACAGGCAGTCTGTCAATCGGTTTTTCCAAAGT
>CATWBR010000471.1 GCA_958349075.1 uncultured Clostridium sp. | reverse complement strand
ACCACGTACTCGACGAAGCGTCAAGATATAAAACGATTCACAAGGAAAACGATTCACAATACCCGTCCACGTCAAAGCGGCCGCAAGTTTATCGTTTTTTATCACTTCTTTCATTTTTCTTTGTTTTTTTCTGCACACGCACTTTTGTTTTCTCCGATATCCTCTTTTAGTAAGGAGGAGTCAAAATGGACATTCAAACACTAACCCGTTTCTTTATACAATACGGAGCCATATTTATTTTTTTAATCGTACTGCTGGAGTACCTGAACCTTCCGGGATTCCCGGCCGGGGTAATTATGCCTCTGGCTGGGGTATGGGCGTCTAAGGGAAATATCAGCTTTCCTGCAGCCATGGTGATTACGGTCAGCGCCGGTTTATTGGGCAGTTGGATCTTATATTTTTTTGGAAGAATCGGCGGTGCTCTCTTTTTACCCTGGTATGTGAAGCGTTTCCCAAAGCAGGAACCTCTCATTCAAAAGAATCTTGAACTGCTTCGGAAAAAGGGAGCAGCGGGGGTGTTTATCAGCAAACTGATTCCAATGATACGCACAGTGATATCAATTCCGGCCGGGATGATAAAAATGGATTTTCTCTCATACAGCATCAGTTCAGCAGGCGGAATTTTTATCTGGAATTTTGTGCTGGTGGGCGCAGGTTACTGGATGGGGGATGCGGCCTTAAACCTGTTTACATAGGGGGAGCAATATACATAGTGGAGAGAAATGAGTATAAATGCAGGAGGATGAATATATGAGAATTGCAATGTTTACCAATAATTATAAGCCTTTCATCGCAGGCGTGCCCATTTCGATAGAACGGTTGTCGGAGGGGTTCAGAAATGCCGGACATGAGGTATATATTTTTGCTCCTGATTATGGAGACTGCGGAGAAGAAACGTATGTGATCCGGTACAGGACGCTGTATAAAAAAGATGAAATTGGAATTGTGGTGGGCAACTGTTTTGACGGCAGAGTGGAGAAGGAGTTCGCCAGGCTCAGGTTCGATGTAATCCATGTTCATCACCCGGTGCTGTCCGGACATGCCGCTCTCTACCTTGGTAAAAAATACGGTATTCCGGTGGCATATACGTACCATACCAGATACGAAGAGTATCTGCATTATTTTAGCCCGTTTAAGGCGTCCGGACCGGCATACCGCCGGGGAGGAGTGACAATGTATGGCGGGGAGGCTTTGGTGCGTCAGTATATAAAGTCCTTTGCCAACTCCTGCGACCTGATATTTGCGCCTACAAAGATGATGCGGGACTGTCTGGAGAGTTACGGCACAGACACCGTAATCGGGATTCTGCCCACTGGCCTGGAGGACAGTTCCTTTTTTGAGGATCGTGAGGCCGCTGAAGAAATCAGGATGCGGTATAAGGGAGATAAAAAATATCTGTTCAGCACGGTAGCCAGACTGGAAAAGGAGAAAAACCTGGATTTTCTGCTGGAGGGAGCAGCGGCCTTAAAGCGGCGTATTGGAGACTGCTTCCGTATCATGGTGATCGGGGAGGGCAGCGAGCGTGGACCCCTGCGGGAACTGGCCCGTCGTCTGGAAATCGGAGATAATATCGTTTTTACAGGAAAGGTTGAAAACAGGAAGATCAAAGACTACCAGTTTGCCAGCGATCTGTTCCTTTTCGCCTCCAAATCGGAGACGCAGGGGATTGTCCTCCTGGAGGCCATGGCGGCAGGAACGCCGGTGATCGCAGTCAGGGCCAGCGGTGTGTCGGATATTGTAAAGAACGGCTGCAATGGATACATGACACAGGAAAATGCAGAGCAATGGGCTGAAGCCGCAGGACAGGCCCTCTCCGGCCGGGAGCATTACCTGGCGCTCTGCAGAAATTCGGTAAAGACCGCTTCCGGCTGCCGTTCTGCGGAGATTGCGGCCATAGCGGAAGAGTATTATTATCAGATGATAAATTGCGGCAGAAAGAAAAGAAGTTCGGAAGCGCTGACACAGTTGCTTTTTTATCTGAACCCATGCAATTTGTTTAAAGAAAAGAAAAATATGCTTTGAAACGCAGACAGCCGTTTTCATGATTTCCCTGAAACGGCACATACTATCGGAAAACAATATCCGTGATGTGCCAGTGAACAGAAAGGGAAAAATATGAAATTTGATGCAGTATATTATGAACCGGACAGTCTGAATTATATTTTGGGGAAGGAACTTAAGGAAAAATACGGTGATTTGCCCTGGCTGCCTATTGCCAGCCATAATTCTATCAAAGAAATGCAGGAAAAGCCCAATTCAGAATTTGGAAAAATGAAGAGAAACCTGATAGTAGGAATCCGAAAAACCCACAAATACACGGAAAACCATAAGGTTTCAGACTATCTGGTGCCCTACACATCTTCGGGCTGCACTGCGATGTGCCTGTACTGCTATCTGGTGTGCAATTATAATAAATGTGCCTATCTCCGTCTGTTTGTGAACCGTGAGCAGATGCTGGACCGCCTGATTAAAAAGGGAAGGGAGAGCAGCAGCCCCGCCGTATTTGAAATCGGCAGCAACAGCGATCTGGTGCTGGAGAATGTCATAACCGGAAACCTGCTCTATACGATACCAAGATTTGCTGAAGAGGGAACGGGGAAACTCACATTCCCGACGAAGTTTGATATGGTCGATCCGCTGCTGCCTCTGGAACACAGGGGGAAAATTATCTTCCGTATGAGCGTGAATCCCCAGGAACTGATCAAACGCATTGAAATCGGTACGTCGGGGCTGGCGCAGAGAATCGGGGCGGTCAATAAGATGTGCGAGGCGGGATATCCCTGCGGCCTCTTAATCGCGCCGGTAATTTTAACGGAGGGATGGAAAGAAATGTATACGGGCCTCCTCGAAGAACTGGAAGAGGGATTGAGCACAAAGATGAAGAAGCAGATGTTTCTGGAAATTATTCTGATGACTTATTCCTATGTGCACCGGGCAATCAACAGTGAGGCTTTTCCCGCCGCGCCCGACTTATACGACAGCGAGCTTATGACAGGTAGGGGCAGAGGGAAATACTGTTACCGGGAGGACTCCAGAAAAGAGGCTGAAGAGTTCCTGCGGTCCGAGGTAAAACGAATTATGGGGGACGTTAAAATACTTTATATCAGTTAGAACAATGCGCACAAAAGTTCACAGGTTTTGTTACCGTCCACTTCGTGTCCGGTAAGCGGACTCAGAGGAAGATCCGGCGGCCCAGGCAGCGGCCCGGTATCCCTTTTGACTGCGGTGGACGGGAATAATTTTAACGCGAGCTTAACACCGATATCCTGCATCCAAATGGACAGGTGACATAATATATGTTACAATAAAGATAATTAGCGGCAGATCACATAAACGTCGCCTGTAACCGTTAACCGGATATTTTCTATCAAGAAAGGGAGGTTATTTGTATAAGAAATTAT
>CATWBR010000470.1 GCA_958349075.1 uncultured Clostridium sp. | reverse complement strand
GTACTGTAAGACAACTAAAAACTGAATATAGTTACTACTTAAAATAACCCCTTAAACAACACGTCGAAGGCGGCAGAGAGATGTATAGGCAAGATACATCCCACTCTGCCGCCTTTCCCTGTCCTTATTTAATTTTTCTGTTCCGGCTCTGTCACCGGAATCTGAATTTCGGTGACAAATTCATCCGGGTTATCGGTGAACGCCATATCGGTGATGGAAATCTCCAGGGAATCACCCGATATGGTACAGCGGTGCTGCCTTATATAGCGCAGAAGCTTCCGGTAAGTGTCAAATATTGTATCGTAGTTTCCGAGATGGCAGGCCACCGCATAGAGTCCTTCCGGAAATGTCCTCACATTTTTGTCTTCGACAGGCCGTTTCAGCATATTGCCGATAAAATTATAGCCGTCCAGGTTATTTTTCCCCAGTTCGTCACTGCGGATGCCCAGAATGATGTGTCCCGGCTCAACGTGCTGAAGCGAAGAGCGGGCAAAGGATTCCTGGAGAATATTCATATAGTGTAAAAGATGTTCCGCCTGAAAATTAATGTCAATGGCATAGGCATACCGTTCGCGGATCGGCCGGAATTCACAGATGCTGCGCCCGTGGGCGTTCTCCAGAAGCCGGATGCTCCTCAGATAATCGTCCACATGCTTTTTAACAGATTGAAGCTCACTTATCTGACGATCCAGTGAGGAGCTTGTCTCATCGAGAATCCGGCCGAGTCCGCGTATATCCTTTGTTTCACAATAAGTCTTAATCTGCTCCAGGGAGAGGCCGAGCTGCTTCAGTTCACGTATCAGGTAGAGCTTATCGAACTGCTCCCCGCTGTAAAGACGGTACCCCGATGATTCGTCCGTCTTCACGGGTTTCATAAGACCAATCTTGTCATAATAACGCAGTGTCTGCGTAGAGATATTGAAGAAATCCGCTATTTCTGAAATCGTGTATGTACTGTTCATAATTATTCCACTGATTTTAGATTGTAATAGTCCTGATGACAGGTTCCTCAAAAAATACGGGGCCGCCGATTCTGGCCTCAGTAATTTTGCCTTCTTGAGCCGTAAATTCGGCTTTTAAAACGCCGCCCGGCTGTTTCAGCCCGAGACGGAAATCGCCGTCCTTCACATCGCGTCCAAGCCACACTGTGGAGGCCAGGGTTCCGCTGCCGCAGCTGCTTTCCCAGATAAAACTGTCGGTTGCCCTTACCCATACGACAGGCGTCATCCCGCCGCCGTTTATAAAGATGGCTCCGGCAGCATCCACGTCGGTTTCCTTTGCCATTTTATCGAGGACGGCGTGGGCCAGTGACTCGGATGGCTTGACGTTTTCAAGGATCACGTGGGTAATTCCCTCCAGGACGACCGCCGGGAAACGGAGAAGGCCGCTTCCGTCAGAGGAAGTAATGCCGCTGTCCCTGCCTGCGTCTTCCGGAAGTGTCAGTTCCGTAATGGCCTGCGGAAGCGGCATGGATACCCAGGAACCGTCATCTTCTAAAAGAACCTCCAGAATATCCCGGCTGCCCGAAACCTCGACAGGAATACGCTCGCCTGCCTTCATACCCTCTCTTCTTCCAAGGAGCAGGCCAAAGCTCCGCGATGCATTGCCGCAGAATTCTCCGCCCATCATCTCCATACGTCCGGCTGCTCCCCGAAGCGGCGGAAGGATAAAACCGGCCTGTTCGGCATTTAAATCCTTTTCCTTTAAAATGGCGGCTCCCACCGCCGCATATAATTCAGGTGGAACTTCACCCTCAGCAAATGCTGTCCGGTTCCCGGCCGGATCGGCCATTGTAATTTTTAACGTAAATTCCATTCTGTAACCCTCCTTCTTATTCATAAGAATAACATACATCCTTGAGGGGGAATTTACAAGAGAAATTAGGATTTAATTGAGGGAAGGAGGACGCGGCCGGAACGGCCAATGTCCGGGGTGGTGAGGGGATTGGTATGAGTCTTCAGTCCCCTCACCACCCCGGCGCCTTCCTAATGAATACCATATTTCCGATAGTAAATTAATTCATATAGAGTCATACAGATCCACCCCAGTGTCGTACCTATTACAACCGCCTGGATTCCGAACCTTCCCAGGAGGGAGTAGGTCAGGATGACGCGGATGGGAATCTGGATAACCGTAGCAATCAGCGTTACCCTCAGGTTACCAATTCCGCGGAAATAGCCCTGAAAGCTGTTGGTGAATCCGCTGATAAAGTAAAAACAGGCCATCGGCACGATGTAAAGCGTTCCAATCCGGATGGCTTCGACCTCCTCCGGTTTCAGGAAGATGCCGAGAAGCTGGTTCTTTCCGATGAGTACGAGGGCGGAGATGGTGATAATATACACCTCGGCCATCACCATGACGGTTTTCAGGCCCGTCGGAATCCTTTTGTACTGCTTCGCGCCCTTGTTTTGGGCGGTAAATGTGGTGACGGAGGCGGCCAGACTGTCCCCGGGCGCCAGGATATAGCTGTCGATGATGGAGACGGCGTTGAAGGCGGCCACGGCGTCGACGCCGAGTGTATTGATGCCCGACTGAACCAGAAGCCGGCCGATGTAGAGCACGGTCTGCTGAAGGGCGGAGATGGCGCTGAAATCGACGGTCTTTTTCAGAAAGTCCATCCTGATGCGCAGCTCCGCAAACTTAAGCCTCAGATAGGGAACCTTGAGCTTTATGTAGATAAACAGCATCAGAGAGGAAACGGCCTGCGAAATAACGGTTGCATAAGCGGCTCCCTGCACGCCCATATTCAATGTGCCGACCATATAAACGGCCAGGAAAACATGAAGCACCGTGGTGATGCACAGAACGTAGAGGGGAGCCCTTGCATCACCCAGCGAGCGCAGGCCCGCGGACAGTATATTATAAAAGAAGGTAAAAATGAGCCCCAGTGAGATGACTCTCAGATAGTCTGCGGCCATCGGGGCAATCTCTTTTGGCGTTCTGGTCAGGTAGATAAAAAGGCCGCTGCCTGCAAAGGAAAGAAATGAGAGAACAACCGTCAGGAAGAATCCGGAAACAAGGGAGGTTGCCATCTCAGCTTTCAGGGCGTCATAGTCGTGTGCTCCAAAGTATTCGGACATCAGGATGGAGGCGCCGAGGGAGAGGCCCACAATCAGGAAAATCAGAATATTCATGATGGGACCTGCGGCCCCGATAGCGGCCAGCGCTTCCTTCCCGTTATACTGCCCCACAATAATGGAGTCCACCGTCTGGTAAAGCTGCTGCAGAAGATTGGCAAACATCAAAGGGACGGCATAAGTCAGCAGATGCCTGGTAATGTTTCCCTGAGTCATGTCACGAGCCATAAAAAGTCCTCCCCGGTTATTGGTATTTTTTAGAAAATACTGGCAATCCAAAGAAATATCTTGCCAAAATGATAATAATAATTTATAATGAATGTTGTAATTA
>CATWBR010000469.1 GCA_958349075.1 uncultured Clostridium sp. | reverse complement strand
ATATAAGGCATATTTAAAACAGAGCGGTTTTAAATGAGCCCGTTTAACAACGAAAAGCACGCTTCGCGAACTTTTCATTGCCAATCAACAAAAAAAGCGCCGGGAAAGCAGTAAATTGGCTTTCACGGCGCTTTTTGTCCCTGTGTTTATTCCCATTTAAAAAACAGGATCGAAATTCCACCGCAGACAACGGCAATCACAACCATTACAATCAGAGGCGCCATTACATTATCAAGCGGCAGGCCGAGGGAAGCGGCTTTTAAGAGCTTGATTCCCTGTGTCAGGGGCAGCATAGCGGCCATCTTCTGCAGAGCGGGGGGCATGACCTCATACGGCAGCGTGGCGCCGGAGAAAATCAGCATCGGGAAGTATAAAAGGCTCGCAAGGATGCCGGCAGTCTTCTCATTCGGTGATAGGCCTCCCACCATCATACCGATGCTGAACATGGAAAGCATGACAAGGAAAAACGTGCCGATAAACGGGAGAAAGGAGCCGCTGAGGCGCATGCCGAAAAACAGGGTGGAAACCAGATAGATTAAAGCCAGGGCAATCAGTGAATAAATCATGTACACGGACACCTGCACCGAAAGGAGAAGAACCGGGCTTGAGGGCGTGATTTTAAAACGCTTGAGGATTTTCTTTTTCCGGTAATCGGAGATCACAAGCGGCAGGCCCATAACGCCTCCGGCGCAGACCGCGATGGTCGAGACGGCGCCGAAGGACTGCTCTAAAAAGGTATAGCCCGCTCCGTCAAAGGCGGGGTTATCCCCATAAATAAGGCCCATCAGCGCGGTCACGACCACCGGCATACAGATGGCAAAAATGACCATGTCCATTCCGCGGAATGAAAGTTTCAGTTCTGTCTTTAACAGCGTGATAAATTTATTCATTTTCGTCATTCTCCTCTCCCGTAAACCACAGATAAGCATCCTCCAGCTTGCCGTACGGACTCCGTGCAACCGCTTCGGCTGCCGTGCCGCAGAAAACTAATTCCCCGTTCCTTAAAATACCGATTCTGTCGCAGAGCTCCTCCACCTCATCCATGAAATGGGAGGTCAAAAAGACAGTCAGCCCTTTTCCCTTCAGCTCCCGGAGACTCTTCCACACGCTCCGTCTGGCTTTTGTGTCAAGTCCTGTGGTCAGTTCGTCCAGAAATACGACCTTTGGGTTCGGAATCAGCGCCAGAACAATGAACAGCCGCTGTTTCTGGCCGCCGGACAGCTCACTGACCAGGTTTTCTTTCTTTTCTGAAAGGCCGAACCGGGCCAGAAGCCCCTCAAAGCCGGCCGGGGATTGATACAGGCAGGCAGTCTCCTCACATAGCTCTTTTACCCGGATTTTATCGGGGTAATTTGATTCCTGAAACTGTACGCCGACCTGTTCAAACAGTTTTCTGCGTTCCTTCTGCGGGTTCATTCCAAGAATGGATATTTCTCCCCTGTCGGCTTTTTTTGTGCCTAAGATACACTCAATCGCTGTACTTTTTCCGGCTCCGTTTGCGCCGAGCAGGCCATAGACCTCGCCTTCTGCTACGGTGATATCAATATTTTTGATTACGTCCAGTGTGCCGTAAGACTTTTTAAGACCGGACACCTTGATGGTTGTCTGCATACTTTATCCTCCTTCATTTGATAAAGAGAGGATAGCACAGGGGCAGAAGGTGGTGGGTAAGTGGAGACTTTATTTTTTGACTTTAGTTTTTCATCCGCTCCATTTTATCAATCCGGGTGAGTACGTAGAGCATATTGCTTTTGGCATCCGCAAGGGAGGTGAGAAGTTTATCGCAGGCGGTCATTACGTCCTCATCCGGAGCGGGGGTATCGATTTTTTCGCGGATACTGGCAGAGGGGTTTGTATCGAGAGCCGACAGCATCCTTAGAATTGCCGTAAGCGAGTAATTGGCGCACCGCAGGGAACGTATCATTTTGAGCCGTTTAATATCCTCGTCAAAATAAGCCCGGTACCGGTTTTTTCTGCGTTTTACGGTGATAAGTCCGTTGAGTTCCCAGTTGCGGAGCGTGTCCATCGAGATTTGTAAAAGTCCGGCCGCCTCCTTACGGGTATAAACGGAACCATCGTTTGGGGAATTGTCCTCCGTGTTTCCCAGAAACTGTCCGGCAATGGCAATGGCCTCCTCCGCATGCCTTGTCTCCAGTTCCACCTGTTTTAAATAGCGCTCCGCCCTTTGTCTGGCATCCTCGTAATCTCCTGCAGCGGACACTTTGATGATATCGACTGCCTGCTTCCTGAGTCCGTTTTGCAGCACCTCCGCCCGCAGAGCGGCTCTGGCCAGCCGGAACTGTTCAATGTGCAAATCGGTAAAAACCCGGTAACCGTTGCTCATGCGTTCAGGGGCCGGAATCAATTTGCACTGTTCGTATAAACGTACGGTATTTACATGGATACCGATAATTTTTGCGACTTCATTTGTTTTGTAAGTTTTCATATACGGATACCTCCGGCTTCATCATACTACAAATTATAAGTCTGGTGTATTAATGTAGGGTTTTATTATAACCGGATTTAAGTTCCGTATGAGAAGAGCGAAGATTGACCGGTGAGGGCCGGATACCGGCTTGGTAAATGAACATAGTACGGAAGAGAGCAAAAGAGGAGGCCCGGCCGGAAACGGAACGGCTATAAAGAAAAGGCTCCCTGCATGGTGCGGGAAGCCTTTTCTTATATAAGCCTGTTTGTTCTGAGAATGCGGTTGATAATAATTACCGCATCGCTGCTGTATCGGTCAGACCCGGATCGGAGGCCGGTCCGGAGGAACCCTGATTGGCAGAGCCGCCGCCCGGGAAGATGACAACCTTTGAGGCGTGGATAATTTCATTGCCGGAGGCGTCGGTCATATTTCGGTCGGGCCATACAAGACAGGCAGTGCCGGATGTGAGATCCTCCGGTGTGACGATATTTCTGGTCAGGTAGGGGAGAACGGTGGTTTCGCCATCGATGCCGTAGACCATACCGCGATTTGTTGTAAGCTGCCAGCCTGATTCACTGTTTCCGGTCAGTTTTGCGGCCGTTTCATAGGAAGGAGCAGCAAAGCCGGCCGGGATCTGGCAGATAATCATCTCGGCGTAGGACTGCGGAGGCAGGCTGAGGGTCATAGCCGGACTGATGTAGGCATAGACCATCTCGCCGTCTTTCAGGGAATCGGCGGATACGGGGTAACCGTTCAGGGCATCCAGAATCCGTGTTTCATCTGAGATATTCAGAACCAGTGTATCAAGGTTCGTGTCTCCCTGGATATTATTGAGCATCAGACGCTCGCCCTCATGGGAAACCGTGCCGTAGACACGGTACAGTCCGAGAGAGTTCTGGCCGTCCTCGGCAGCAATGGCTTTGGCCGGGCCTGAAAATGCCATCAGCACGGTGGCTGCCAGCGCTCCGAGAAGCAGAGGAGCCTTTCTGGTGATAAATGCGGATAATCTGAAATTC
>CATWBR010000468.1 GCA_958349075.1 uncultured Clostridium sp. | reverse complement strand
GTATAAAATAACAGGAATTTTTAGAAGGAATTATCCATGAATACCACATTTCCCCAACTCTTTCTGCTGATAACCGCCCTGTCGCTGGATGCGTTTGCCGCCAGCTTTGTTTATGGAACAGACCGCGTAAAAATCCCGGCTGCCTCAGTAGCTGTCATCACAGCACTGTCCACCGGGATTCTCGTCCTCTTTCTTTTACTGGGCAAGGGGTTCGGCAGCCTGATGCCTGCCAGGGCCACCTCCATACTCTGCTTCCTGATTCTCTTTATTCTGGGATTTGTCAAACTGTTTGACAGCACCATTAAATCCGTAATCAGGAAATCAGAGTTTTTCGAGAGGAAAGTTTGTTTTTCCATCTCACAACTGAATTTTATCCTGACCGTCTATGCCGATCCGTCGGCAGCCAACGGGGAGGATATTGCCGTCCTCTCGCCTGTGGAAGCTCTGTCCCTCGGCCTGGCGCTCTCATTAGACAGTGCCGCAGCCGGATTCGGCGCCGGCATGATGGTCACCCATATGCCGCTCACCATCGTCCTGTCCCTGGTTCTTAACACAGCCGCAGTCCTCATCGGAAGCGGCCTTGGGCGGATTCTTGCCAAACGTTCCAGCCTCGACCTGTCCTGGCTCAGCGGCCTGCTCCTAATCGGGCTGGCCATCGGCAAGCTGTTATAACAGCCGGTTTTCCTGGTCACCCTTCTCTGCGGCCCAGTGATTTCACCAGGACAATAACTTCATGCGCCAGCAGGGGAACCGCCGCCAGCAGCAGCAAAAAGATCCACTCTTTTGGTGAGAGAACCGAGGTTCTGAATGCCGTAACTAAAAACGGGATCTCCGTTACCGCAAACTGTAATAAAAGGCCTGCTGCAAAAGCCACAAGCATCAGAGGATTTGTAAAAAGGCCGCTTTTAAAAACCGATACATCCACATTGCGCATTCCCACGGCATGGAAAAGCTCAGACAGCCCGAGCACGGTAAACGCATAGGTCTGCGCCCTGCAGAGCACCGACTCCTCCTTGAGAACCGCCGAAACCGCCGTCAGGGAAAAATGGAGCCCTCTTCCCGTCACCACCTCCCAGGGCACATGGAAAAAGGCCGCCAGGCTGACTGCCGCAATGAGCAGTCCATAAAATACCGTATAGAACCAGCCTCCGCCAGCAAAAAGACTCTCCCCCGGTTTCCTGGGCGGTTTCTTCATCAGGAGCCTGCCGTCATTCTTATCTACTCCCAGGGCCAGAGCCGGGAGGGAGTCTGTAATCAGGTTAATCCACAGGATATGGCTGGATTTAAGCGGTGAAGGTATTCCCGCTGCGATAGCCGCAAACATCGTCGCTATCTCACCAAAGTTGGAGGAGAGCAGGAAAATAACCGACTTTTTAATATTCTCGTAAATTCCCCTGCCCTCTTCAATCGCCCTCTCAATTGTGGCGAAATTATCGTCCGTTAAAATCATGTCCGACGCCTGCCTTGCCACGTCTGTTCCTGTTTTTCCCATGGCAATTCCGATATCGGCGCTCTTAAGCGACGGTGCGTCGTTTACACCGTCCCCGGTCATGGCGGTAATGTTGCCGTCTCCCTTCAAAGCTCTGACAATGCGGACCTTGTGGTCGGGAGAAACCCTGGCGAAAACGGCGGCATTCCTGATCCTTTTTTTCAGATCAGCGTCCCCCATCCGCTCCAATTCCTCACCGGATATGCACTGCTCCTTATCCTCCGCAATTCCAAGCTGCTTTGCAATCGCCAGAGCCGTGTCCACGTGATCCCCCGTAATCATTACCGTTCTCACCGACGCCCTTTTAAACGCCTCCACCGCTGCCTTGGCTTCCTCCCTGGGCGGGTCAATCATGCCTGCCATTCCGAGGAATACGAGATTTTTCTCAGACGGCTTGGTGACCCCCTCCGCCATCGCTCCGGCCAGAACGCGGAGAGCCCTGCCGGACATTGTCCCGATGGCATCCTGAATCCGCTTTCTGTCCCTGCTCTCGAGGGGCTGTACTTTTCCGTCCTTCATAATCATACTGCACCGTTTCAGCACCTCATCCGGGGCTCCTTTTGTGTAGGAAACATAGGATTTCCCCTCTCTGTTGAGGGTTGTCATCATCTTCCTGTCGGAGTCAAAGGGCAGTTCACCGTTTCTTGGCTTCTCCCTCTCCTCTTTCTCTTTCTGAATCCCGCCGGTTTTTGCAAAACGGATGAGAGCCGTCTCCGTCGGATCCCCCGTATCCTCCGTCGCATCATTGCACAGACAGAGACAGGTCAGCAGGCGGCTTCCCGTCTTACCATATTCAATAGCCGGAGCCTCCCTGATCCTGCCGTCCAGATAGCAGGCTGTAACCGTCATCTCATTCTTCGTCAGCGTTCCCGTCTTATCGGAGCACACCACGCTGACCGCTCCCAGCGTCTCTACGGAGGGCAGGCGTCTCACAATCGTACCGGCCTTTACCATCCTTGTCACGCTGAGCGCCAGCACAATCGTCACAACCGCCGGAAGGCCTTCCGGAACCGCGGCAACGGCCAAGGAGATGGCGGTAATCAGCATTTCCATGACATCCCTCTTCTGGATCACCGCCAGCGCGAACAAAAGAGCACACAGGAAAACGGCCGTCAGGCTCAGTACCTTTCCCAGATCCGAAAGCCGTTTCTGCAGCGGCGTCTCCTCCTCCGGGGCCTCGTGGATCAATGCGGCGATTCTTCCTATTTCCGTATCCATGCCCGTGGCAATGACGATACCGGCCCCTCTTCCGTTTGTCACATAGGACGTCATAAACGCCATGTTCTTTCTGTCTCCCGCCTGAACCTCAGACGGCGCAATAAAGGTGCTGCTTTTAGAGACCGGGACGGATTCCCCCGTCAGGGCCGACTCTTCAATCTTCAGATTGGCCCCCTGTACAAGCCTTAAGTCGGCCGGGACCTGGCGTCCCGCATCCAGCATTACTAAATCTCCCGGCACCAGCTCTTCCGCCGGAATCATCCGTTCCTTTCCGTCCCTGATTACAACCGCTTCCAGCTTCGTCATCTTGCGCAGAGACTCCAGCGCCTTCTCCGCCTTTCCCTCCTGAATCACTCCTACCACGGCATTCATCGCCACCACGGCCAGAATAATCACGGCATCGCTGTATTCATGCAGCATGATCGAAATCGCCGCAGCAGCAAAAAGAACAAAAATCAGAGAATCGCAGAGCTGCTCCGCAAATCTCTGTATCAATGTCTTTTTCTTCGCCTCCCGCAGCATATTCTTCCCATAATGCCTGAGGCGCCTGTCGGCATCTTCCTGTGTAAGACCTGTCCGGCCATTGCATTCAAACTGTCTGCACACTTCTTCTATTGTTCTGTTTTCGTACATCTTACTCTCCCTTCCTATGACAGGTTGTCTTATCTCACAATATGCCTTGGGGGGAGGAAATATACTAGGGATTTAATTGAACAGATGAGGACGCTGCCGGCAGGCCAGGGGC
>CATWBR010000467.1 GCA_958349075.1 uncultured Clostridium sp. | reverse complement strand
GGATATAATACCACAATCACAAAAGACGCCCTGATCCAGTTTGTCACAACGACAAAAGAATTCTTCCTGAATGATGAGACACTGAAGAATGATTTTATTGAGTATATGAATCTGATGAACGAGCTTCAGGGAACCATGGTTATGATGTCCAATCCTTATGCACAGACAGGCGAGGAGATGCAGCAGCAGCTCTGGACGGATGCCGAGACACAGGTTGACGCTGTAATTGCACAGTTAAAAGAGTCCATGGGCGATCTGACAATGGTTGTATATGTAAGAAAAGACGGCAAGATGGCCGGATTCAGCTATGAGACAACCGCAGTGATCGAGGATGAGAATGTTAAGCTTTACGGCGATGTGGCATTCGGCGGCGGTTACAGCATGATGTCCAACGTAAACGCAGTGCTCAATATCGAGTCCGATGACGGAGAAATTGTCACAATTTCCGCAGACAAGACAGGTACATATGAAAAAGATAAAGTATGGGCAGGTACTCTGAAGGGAACCATGGGCAACGGAACCGAGTCATACGGCTTTGTTTACACAGGCGATTACAATGCGGAGACGAAAGACTACAATCTCTCTCTCGATTTACTGAGCGGAGAGGACAGCCAGGTTACAATCAGCTCCAACGGTATGTTTACCGACCTGGTGAAGGGAGAGTCTTTCAATCTGGAGATGTCTTCAATCAAGCTGGAATCACCTATGATCACAGGAGCAAACGAGTATATTGAATTTTCAGGCAAATATATTGCCGGTCCTCTGGAGCAGACGGTAGAAGCTCCGGCAGGCGACAAGTTCGATATCCTTGCGGCTACTGAGGATGATTACAACAATGTATCCACTGAAATTATGGGCAATGCGTTCAGCCTAATGATGAAATTCTATCAGTAAGGCTGGGCAGAGCCACAGGCGGTGAGAGTCCGGTCTTACGGCCTTCACCGCCGTCAATAAGATAAAAGGAATTATATGCGTACATTTTTGACATATTTTAAACTGGAATTGAAGAGGACGTTAAAAAGTATCCCATATTTTCTTGCAGGAGCAATTGTGCTGGTGTTACTGGCTGGCACAATTGCTTTTTCTGCAAGTAAGATGCTTTATGGGGAACAGGTGGTTGGAAAAATCAATGTGGGGGTCGTGGTGCCCGAGAACGACAGGCTGGCAGGGATGGCCATGAACATGGTGGCATCTTTGGACAGTGTGGGAAGTCTCTGCGAATTTATCTATGTGGACGGTGAGGAAGGCAATAAGCTTTTGAACCGGGGTGAAATCTTTGCCCTGATGGAACTTCCGCAGGGGCTTTTAGAGGGGATCATGGACGGAAGCAATATTCCGGTTACCATCACGTTTCCTGAGAATGCAGGTCTTGAAGGGGCGATATTCAGAGAGCTGACTGAGGCGGGAACCTCCATCTTAAGCACGGCGCAGGCCGCTATCTATGCGACGGACGACCTTCTGATCAATCATCAGATGGAAAGCTCCATCGGACAGGCGGAGAAAGATTTAAATACCGTTTTCATGCGCTATGCACTGGTGAGGGAGGCCTATTTCAGGACCGAGAAGGTCAGTGCGTCGGGGGATGTGTCAACCGTAGTCTTTTACGGCATATCGGCCTCGGTCCTGATCCTTCTGCTTTTGGGAATCCCGGCGGCGCCCATCGTGAGGCCCTATAAGGTTTCGGTAGAGCAGAAGCTGGCTCTCTGCGGGATTGGAAGAGTGAAAAGGACGGCCGTGAGGACGGCATCCCTGACGTTTCTTCTTCTCCTTGCATCGCTGCTTCCGCTGCTTTTTATGTTGAAAAAGGGCTACCTCGGCAGCGCTATGACGGCGTTCTGCGGCTGGTTTTTTGTATGCCTTGCGGCGGCAGGCTGGATTCTGTTTATCTATGAGCTGTGCGGGAATACGACGGCGGCGATTCTGCTTCTGTTCTTTTCCACGGCGGTGATGATATTCGTGTCGGGCGGAATTATCCCGGCCGTATTTTTACCTGAGGCAGTCGGCAGGCTGGGCAAATGGATGCCCGTTTCTTTTCTGTTTGACGGAGTCAGGTGGATGGTGAACGGCGATGGAATCTTGCCGGTTTTGAAACTGATCCTGATGGAAACGGCGGTATTCGGGTTGTCTGCAGTAGTCAGAAGGAAGGAATATGATTATGAATAAACTTTTTTTATGGTTCCTTCTATCCTGCAAAAGGCAGCTTAAAAAAGCATTTTTCCTGATGCTGCTCCTGATTCTTCCGGCCGGGATGTGGATGTTCCATCGGGCGGAGGAAGAGAGCTCGGGAAAAATTGCAATTGCACTTTTCACAGACGGGGACGAATGGAATCAGGAGATCGCGGAGACACTGACAGAAGGAGAGCATTCTTTCGAATTTTATCAGTGTGAAACACTCAAGGAACTGCAGGACGACGTAGCCTCCAAAAAAGCGGAGTGCGGCTATTCATTTCCCGCCGGTTTCAGGGAGCTTCTAAGAGACGGTAAATATAAGCGTTCGGTCAGGCTTTATGTATCGCCCTCCACCGTGGCTGACAAGCTTTCCTCGGAGGTGGTATTTGCCGGGCTGTTTGATATTTTCGGAAGAGAGCTTTTAGAAGAGTACACCCGCACGGGGACCGCGTTTGAGAACGCCAGGGCGGAAGGCCGCCATGGGATGGAACCGGAGCTTGTGTGGAAGGAACTGGAACCTCTTTACGATCAGTACCTGGAAAACGGGAGCACATTTGCGTTCGAATACAGGACGGCCGGGGAGGGAGCGATCAGGGAAAATGCGGTAACGGCCGTATTTCCGGTGAGAGGCATCTGCGCAGTCTTTATCTTTGTCATGGGACTTGCCGCCGCTGTGACTGCCGGTGAGGACGTGGCGAGAGGACTTTATTCCGCAATGACGGCGGGCAGAAAGAGAGGCTACTTGCTGGTCCAGCTCGCAGCCCCGGTATTTCTGTCATGCCTTTCAGCCTACGCCTGTCTGGCTCTTTCCGGCAACCTGCGCACGGCAGGCCGGGAGCTGGTCTCACTTCTCCTGTATGGGCTTTTGGTACTGCTGTTTTCTTATCTTCTGCTGGTCATCGTCGGAAGTCCGCTCATCATAGCCGGGCTGATCCCGTTCTTTATCCTGGGAAGCCTGATTGTGTGCCCCGTGTTTGCGGACTTGTCGGTTTTTGTACCGGTATTGGGGGTTTTGAGGAGGTTTTTCCTGCCGTTCTATTACCTGATTATGTGAGGATTTAGTTGAGCAGATGAGGACGCCGCCGGCAGGCCAGGGGCCGGGGTGGTGAGGGGTGTATATGAGTCTTCAGTCCCGGGGACAGGTTGTCGTGAGGGGGAATCCGGCAGAATGAATTACTACGGGGACCGTTTGCACTTAGTGGAGTGCACAGCGGATGCTAAGCTCGTAAGAGACCTCGCCAAGCACCGGCGGACTCCCATGTCCCCTGCGCAATTGATTCTGCCTACTTCCCCCG
>CATWBR010000466.1 GCA_958349075.1 uncultured Clostridium sp. | reverse complement strand
GGAGATACTGGAACTGTTGTCCCTGAGAGTTCCGGCCGATTTCCAGTCCAAGATGTCGGAAGGGAAAATCAGCGTGGAAGAGGTCCAGGACAGCGTAGAGCATGTGCTGGAGCAGACAGGCTATACGGAAGTTGCCAAGGCTTACATTTTATATAGAAAACAGAGAGAGAAAATCCGTAACATGAAAGCAACCATCCTGGATTATAAGGATGTGGTCAACAACTATGTTAAGGTTGAGGACTGGCGTGTTAAGGAGAATTCCACGGTTACCTATTCGGTGGGCGGACTGATTTTAAGCAACTCCGGAGCGGTAACGGCAAACTACTGGCTCTCCGAAGTCTATGATCATGAGATTGCGGAAGCCCACAGGAATGCGGACATCCATCTGCACGATCTGTCGATGCTGACAGGCTACTGCGCAGGCTGGTCTTTAAAACAGCTTCTGATGGAAGGACTGGGCGGAATACCTGGAAAGATTACCTCCTCACCGGCCAAGCATCTCTCCGTACTGTGCAACCAGATGGTCAACTTCCTCGGAATCATGCAGAACGAATGGGCAGGAGCTCAGGCGTTTTCCTCTTTTGATACATACCTTGCGCCCTTTGTAAAAGTAGATAATTTATCATACGATGCCGTAAAGAAATGTATTGAATCCTTTATCTACGGTGTCAATACGCCGAGCCGCTGGGGAACCCAGGCTCCATTCTCCAATATTACCCTGGACTGGACCGTTCCGGATGATATGGCCGAGATGAATGCCATTGTCGGCGGCAGAGAGACGGATTTCAAATATAAAGACTGTAAACCCGAGATGGATTTGATTAACAAGGCATTTATCGAGACAATGATCGAGGGAGATGCCAACGGACGCGGATTCCAGTATCCAATCCCGACCTATTCCATCACAAAGGATTTTGACTGGACCGACACGGAGAATAACCGCCTCCTGTTTGAGATGACATCCAAATACGGGACGCCTTATTTTTCCAATTATATTAACAGCGATATGCAGCCGAGTGACGTCAGGAGTATGTGCTGCCGCCTGAGACTGGATCTTCGTGAACTGCGCAAGAAGACGGGCGGATTCTTCGGTTCCGGTGAGAGTACCGGTTCCGTGGGCGTTGTGACGATCAACATGCCGAGAATCGCTTACCTGGCCATGAATGAGGAGGATTTCTACAGACGCCTCGACCACATGATGGATATTTCCGCACGTTCGTTACATATCAAGAGGGAGGTTATCACAAAGCTTTTGGATAACGGCCTCTATCCATATACAAAACGCTATCTGGGTACCTTTGCCAACCATTTTTCCACCATCGGCCTTCTGGGTATGAACGAGGCGGGCCTTAATGCAAGATGGCTGCGCAGGGATATGACTCATCAAGAGACGCAGGAATTTACCAAGAACGTGCTGAACCACATGAGGGAACGTCTGTCCGACTACCAGGAGATGTACGGCGATCTCTACAATCTGGAGGCAACTCCGGCAGAATCCACCTCCTACCGTCTGGCAAAGCACGACAGGAAGCATTTTCCGGATATTATTGCCGCAGGACAGCCGGGTGAGACGCCGTATTACACCAACAGTTCCCACCTTCCGGTAGGTTATACGGCAGATATCTTTGACGCCCTGGACGTTCAGGATGAGATCCAGACGCTGTATACCTCGGGTACGGTATTCCATGCATTCCTGGGAGAGAAGCTGCCCGACTGGAGATCCGCGGCCAAGCTGGTGCGCACGATAGCCGAGAATTACAAGCTGCCGTATTACACCCTGTCACCGACCTATTCCATCTGCCAGGAGCACGGTTATCTGATCGGAGAACACTTTACCTGCCCGGTCTGCGGAAAGAAAGCGGAGGTATACAGCCGTATCACCGGATATTACCGTCCGGTGCAGAACTGGAATGAGGGTAAGACGCAGGAGTACAAGGACAGGACATCTTACGACGTGACGCGTTCCGTACTGAAGAACGGCAAGAAATTCATTCTGGAGCCGCAGGAAAACGGAAGCAGGGGACAGCAGACATCGGCGCCCGTGAATGGAGCCGGTGAGGGAATCTATCTTTTTACGACAAAGACATGCCCGAACTGTAAGATAGCCAAAGAGTTCCTGAAAGACAGGGAATACAAGGTGGTGGACGCAGAGGAAAACCCGGAGATGTCCGACCGTTTTGGGATCATGCAGGCCCCTACCCTTGTCCAGGTGGATAAAGACGGAGAGATTAAAAAATACGTCAATGCCTCCAATATCAGAAAGTTTGTAGAAGAGAACAGATAACGAGAGCCAATGAATCACCAACTGCCCGCGCATGCCAGGAATCCGTTTCCGGTGTGGCGGGCGGTTTTTCGTCCTGAGCCCATGTTCAGAAGAAAAAACTGTCCGGTATTGTAATAAAACTTTAAATGAAAGGTAACACATCCTTTTTCTTCCTTTGATATAATGAGGCTGTAAATCTGGTGGATATTGGCAGACTGAGATAGAAACAGAACTGCTGCGGCAGGGAAGATGGAAGAGGAGGAGAATATTATGAAAAGGATCATGGCAAGACGATGTCTGGGCGGAGTCCTGATCGCCGGTATGATGTTTTTATACGGATGCGGCGGAACCCGGGCAGGGACGGCGGAGCAAACGGCCGGGCCGGCCCAAAGCGGCGACACGGAAGGAATTGTGCAGACAGACGTGACGAAAGAGAACGGGGCGGGAAATGAAAACACAGATGACATGCCCGATTATTCAGCGGGAGGAACACGCTATGAAATCCTGGAGGTGAAAGATACCTCTATTCTGGTCATGGATCCCGAAAAAGAGTACGGTCTTTATACGGTAGGTTACGGTCCGCTTCTGGAGGATGAGAAGGGCGGAAAGATAGAGCGTTCCGATTTAAAGCAGGGCATGATTGTGGAACTGTACTGGAACGGAATGATTCAGGAAACTTACCCGGCGCAGTTTACCTTTGATAAGCTGAGGCTCACCGGGGAGACGGGAAGCAGGGAATTTGCGCTTTATACCGAAATACTGAAGGAACTTGCACAGAAGGACCCCGGACTTAACGAGGGGATCGGAGAGAGTTATTTTGATTTTACCGGGGTTGATTCCCTGACAGCAGGGGAGAAAGAGGGCCTTGCCTATATAGCGGGCGGATATTACGGAGTCTGGGGTACGCAGGCAACGGCAGAAGAACTGACCGAGGAAGGACTTATGGACCGTGAAAGAGGGATTGAGAACGGGATTCTTATAACGCTTAAAGAACTTTCTAACAGTGGGAACGAAGTGAAATGCAAGGCCGATAAGTACCGGAGCGGTACAGGAGCTTACTATCTGGAAGACGTGACGGCCAAATATTCGGACGGTGAGTGGACGTATAAGATAGGGTCCGAAGCGATAAGCTGACAGATGCTACGGACATACAGGAGAAAAAGGGTTACCCATGCGGCCTGGCCGGAGGGTAACCCTTTTTCTTAAGCGGAAGAGGGC
>CATWBR010000465.1 GCA_958349075.1 uncultured Clostridium sp. | reverse complement strand
ATATATATCAGTATAAAAGCCCGCCGTACCGTAGTAAATTAAAAACCTGTTAAGAGTTGGGGCCGTTTTTTAACCGTGCAAAGTTTTGGCCTGTGAATTTTCCCGGAGTATCCATATAATTTGTGTAATTTCGCTTTACTAGTGTATATTTTCCCGGGTTGCAACCGGTATGCGGAATCAGATGGGAAAAAGTTGGCACGCTTTTTGCTTATTATATAGTCATGATAGATGTGAAGGCCTTGCAAATCTAAAGAAACAGGAGGAAAGGTATATGAGTTATAAAATATTGCTCCCTCAGCCGATTTTGGAATCCGGCAGGGAATATCTGCTGGAACGGGGTTATGAACTGGTGGACGGCAGCGGCTTTGAGGAGGATGACATCATCCGTGATATTAAGGGCTGTGACGCAATGATTGCCAGGACAGCCCAAATTACAAAACGGGTGATTGAGGCGTCGGACCGCTTGAAAGTGATTGCAAGACATGGGGCAGGATTTGATGGAGTAGATCTTGATGCAGCAGCCGCAAAAAAGATTATGGTTTTATATGCCCCCCGGTCAAACAGTGAATCGGTGGCGGAACTGGCAATCTTCTATATGCTTTACTGTTCCAGAAACTTCAAACTTGTTCAGAAGCTTTATAAGGACGATTACCGTTTTGCAAAGTTCAATGTGGAAAAACATGAGCTGAACGGTAAAGTACTCGGCCTTCTGGGAGTCGGAAATATAGGCGGCCTGGTGGCCAGAAAGGCGGCGCTGGGATTCGATATGAAGGTTCTGGCCTACGATCCCTATGCGGCCTGCCTGCCCGACTACATAACACCTGCGGCCAGCCGGGAAGAGATATTTGAAAAATCGGATTATGTTTCCCTCCATGTGCCGGCAACTCCGGAAACGGTAAACAGTGTCGGAGAAAAAGAACTGGCCATGATGAAAAACACCGCATTTCTGATTAACACGTCCAGAGGAACCATTGTGGACGAGGAGGCTCTCATACGGGCATTGCAGGAAAAACAGATTGCCGGCGCCGCCCTGGATGTTCTGCGTCAGGAGCCGATTGACCGGGCCAATCCACTTCTGGAGATGGATAACGTACTGACGGCGCCTCACATAGGTGCTGCAACCAGGGAAGCATCCTCGCGTTCCTCCCTGACCTGCGCCGTAGGGATAGACGATTTCTTTTCCGGCAGGCGTCCCGGTTTTCCGGTGCCCGGTATGGAAAAATTGCTTGATGAGATGGGATTGTAATGAAATAGAAAAGATGGGAAAATAGAAAAGGAGAATGATTATGAGTGTAGGAAACAGAGTGTTTTTAAAAAGGAATCTTCCTGATGCAAAGACGGTGGAGGAATTTAAGAGCCTTCCGGCGGCCAATGTGGCGGATACGATGGGGCGTTCCTGCGCCCTGAGCTCGGAGATTGGGCTGATCGGTTCGCCAAAGCAGCCGATTATGGCCGGAGCCGCCCTGACGGTGAAGGCCAGACCGGGAGATAACCTGATGCTTCACAAGGCGCTCGACATGGCCGGAGAGGGAGACGTAATCGTAGTGTCCAACGACGGAGACAGAACCCATTCCCTGATGGGAGAGATCATGGCCGTATATGCGCAGCATACAAGAAAGATTGCAGGTCTTGTGCTGGACGGTCCGATCCGTGACAGGGAGGAACTGTCACAAATGGACTTGTTCCTTTATGCCACGGGTTCAACGCCGGGAGGGCCGTATAAAGAAGGACCGGGAGAAGTGAATGTACCCATTTCGATTGGAAATGTCGCGGTGATGCCCGGGGACATTATTTTGGGAGACAGGGACGGGGTCATTGTAATTCCGAGAAAAGACGCGCCGGAAATCCTGGAGGCAGCAAAAAAATATGCCGCCCTTGATGCCGGTAAGGTGGAGGCGGCGAAAAACGGAACCTCCAAGCGCCAATGGGTGGAGGAAACACTTGTGAAAAAGCAGGTGGAGATCATAGAGGATATTTACAGGGCGGATTAAAAGGGCCCTTGGAGTCACAGAATAAAGGGGAAGGGGATAAACATGATAGGACCAGGTTTGGCAGCAATGCTTGTATTTATTCTACTCATATTAATCTGGAGCGTATTTATAAAACGGAACATAGGAGAAATCGCCTTTATCGGCATGATTGTGGTTTCGTTGTTTGGAGGGAGCAGGGCGGGGGAGCTTCTGATTGGCGGGCTCAAATATGCACTGAGCTATGAGGTGTTATTTGCCTCTCTGGCTTTTGTATTTATGTCGTTTCTTCTTCAGAATACGGGCGTGCTTCAGGGGATGCTGAAGATTTTCAACCGCCTGTTCAGAAAGATGAAGGGCGGCCCGGCCTATGTCAATACGGCCATATCTGCATTTCTGGGCATGCTCTCGGGTGGAAATACCCCGAACGCCGCCACTTCGGGGGCGTTTACAGCCCAGTGGCTGTTATCGACGGGGTGGAAGCGGGAACAGGCGGCAACCCTGATAGCCGCAAACGGCGGTCTGGGAGCGGGATTTCCACCCAGTTCGTCCCTGTTTATCGTACTGGCATTTCCTACGGTGGCTGGGGCGGTATCGGAAGGCCAGCTTTATATTGCATTATTTCTGACGGGGATTTATCAGGTTATCTGGCGGGTGGTTTATATCCATTGCGTGATAAAAAAGAACGGAATTGTGCTTCCGGACGTTGTCACCAATGAGTCATGGGGCTCCGTGCTCAGGACGGCCGGAAAAAATCTGTTTTTATTCCTGGGGGCAATTATTCCGGTAATGCTCAATATGGGACCGCTGTCGGATCTGATAGCAGGGCGTTCCGAGATCTGGGCGGCGGCTGTGGACAGTATCAACATCCTGGTCTGGATCCCGATCCTGATGATAGCGATTATTCTGGCCCTTGGTTATAAAGATATCCGCGGAAAATTCCATTCCGGAGAGCAGTTTGTAGAAGAGCTGATACCGCATTTCTCCAGCACGGGCGGTCTTCTGATATTTGTATTTGCGGCCAGCAATATCATCAGTAAGCTGGGACTTTCAGAGGATATCGTACAGATATTAAATTCCATGAGCCTTTCAAAAACCGCAACGGTCATCATTATTCTGATTCTGGTGGCGGTCGTTGCAGGACCGCTCTCCTCTACGGCCACGCTTACGTCAATTGGTGTTATATCCCATGCGATTCTCGTATCTGTGGGTATTAATCCTCTTGCGGCGGCCACGGCTATCCTTGTAGTGGCTTCCACGGAAGGCGCATCACCGCCGGCTTCCGGAGCGCTGTTTGTTGCATGCGGCCTGACGGAGTGCGATCCGCCGAAAATATTTATGCCGCTTATCAAATGGTTTGTTCTGCCGATCACGGGCATTGCAGTTCTTGTATGTCTCGGCATTCTGCCATTGCCGTATTAAGGAGGGCTTATGAAAAAAATATATCATTACTTAATATTAGCCGGTTTCCTGATTTTCTTTCTGGGAGGATGTATTTATGTGGCAGGGCAGATTG
>CATWBR010000464.1 GCA_958349075.1 uncultured Clostridium sp. | reverse complement strand
CTGATAATATTAACTATAACAAATGCACAGAAGGAGAGGGAAAATGGAAGAAAAACAATTCATTCATGACATTGTGGCAGAAAAGGCAGATATCATTGCCGGAATCAACCGGGCCGTGTGGGATTATGCGGAATTTGGTTATCAGGAAGATCAGAGTGCGGAGAAGATCAAGGCGGTTTTAAGACAGGAAGGCTTTGAGGTGGAAGAAGGGGTGGCGAAGATCCCAACTGCATTTGTGGGAAGATACGGAAGCGGTAAGCCTGTCATCGGAATTTTGGCCGAGTATGATGCTTTACCGGATTTAAGCCAGAAAGCCGGATGTGCGAAGCCATGTCCCATCGAAGGAAAAAAGTACGGACATGGATGCGGCCACAGCGCCCTGGGGGCAGGGGCCGTAGGGGCGGCGATTGCGGTGAAGGAGTATTTACAGAGGACCGGAGTGACGGGAACCGTGGAATTATACGGATGTCCGGCCGAGGAGACTGGATTCGGCAAGGCATTTATGGTAAAGGAGCACTGCTTTGACGGCATTGATGCGGCGTTCAGCTGGCATCCGATGGACGGCAACATGTCCATGTCGGTGAGAACGGTAGCCTATTATAAGGTCCGGTTCGATTTTAAAGGAAGGACCGCCCACGCGGGAGCGGCTCCGGAGCTGGGGCGCAGCGCACTGGATGCCTGTGAGCTGATGAATGTGGGCGTGAATTACCTGCGGGAACACATTATTTCCGATGCCCGTGTGCACTATGCGTATTTAGACTGCGGTGGAGAGGCCCCCAACATTGTACCGGATCACGCCTCGCTTCTTTACTTTATCCGTGCTCCAAAGCTCGTTCAGAGCGGAGAGATCCTGGAGCGCATGAGAAAGATCGCGGAAGGCGCCGCGCTGATGACAGAGACGAAGGTAAGCATCAAGGTCTTAGGTGGCTTAAGCGACACGATTCCCAATCCGACGCTTTCCAGGCTTTTGTCCGATGCGTACCTGGAAACCGGCGCCCCGGATTTTGGGGAAGAGGAATTCGCCATTGCGAGAGACTTCCTGGCCGCCATGCCGCAGGAGCAGAGAGAGCGGGTGGTGAAAAACGGAGCAAAGCAGAACGGAATCAGCGAGGAAGAATTTGCGAGGCGGCCTCTCAATACCTTTATTATGCCTTACACGCCTGCCATGAGAGACAAAGTGATGACCGGCTCCAGTGACGTGGGAGACGTGAGCTATCAGGTACCGACCGCTCAGATCACGGCGGCGGCGGGAATCCCGGAGACTGGCGCACATACATGGCAGATGACGGCACAGGTGGGAACCTCCATCGGTGACAAGGCCAGCCAGGCGGTAGCGCGTGCGATTGCCCTGGCCTGTGCGAAGATCTATGGAAATCCGGAGATCCTCGATACCGCAAAGAAGGAACTGGAGGAGGAAACCGGCGGAGTATACCTTTCACCGATTCCCGAAGGAGTCCAGCCAGGAGCGATATCCTGACCAGAGGGGATTTCCTGTCCAGAGGAGATATCCTGACCAGAGGGGATATCCTGACCAGAGGGGATATCCTGACCAGAGGGGATATCCTGACCAGGGGAAATTTCCTGACCAGGGGAAATATCCTGACCAGAGGGGATTACCTGACCAGAGGAGATTACCCGACCAGAGGGGATTACCTGACCAGAGGGGATTACCTGTCCAGAGGGGACTACCTGACTAGAGGAGACTACCTGACCAGAGGAGATATCCTGACCAGAGGGGATATCCTGACCGGGGAGATTTCCTGACCGGGAGAATTTTCCTTGCCAGGAAATGATCCCTGCCATATAAAAAAGGAGAAAAGAATCATGACATTTAACGAAATAATGAACAGTCCGCTTCTCTACGCGTTAGTCGGGGCGGGAATCGTATATATCCTGATATTCTGCGTAATTACACTGAGAAAAGCATACCGTCACGGTCTGGAAATCGGCCTGACAAAAGAGAAACTGAAGACGGCTATTACCTCATCGGCCATCTATTCCATCGTCCCCTCCATTTCCATCGTCATCGGTCTGTTCAGTCTTGCGGCTGTTCTGGGAGTCCCGTGGTCATGGTTCCGTTTATCCGTGGTGGGCTCCGTTACGTATGAACTGATGGCGGCCGACATGGTAGCCACGGGAGCCGGCTATGAATCCATCGCTGCGCTTAACGCGGCGGGAGATGCCTCCATCGTCGGTACCGTCATGTTTGTTATGAGTATCTGTATTCTGGGCGGGATTGTCGGCGTCCTGATCTTTGGAAAACGGGTGCAGACCAGTCTGCAGAAGGCGAAAAACACACATGGAGCGATGGGCGCGCTCCTGACCGGCGTGCTGTCCCTGGCCATCATTGAAGCATTCCTTCCGATTCAGATTATGAAGGGACCGGTCTATTTGGCGGTAGTCGTTACCTCCTGCGTGATCGTCATGATACATATGGCTGTTATTAAGAAATTTAAGATTCTCTGGCTGCGAAATTTCGTCATGGCAGATACGCTTTTGCTGGGCATGGCGTCGTCCCTTTTGTGGGTCAGGATACTTGGTTAATGGGGAAAAGGAAAGGAAGGTATTATCATGGATAAAAATTACGAGACAAGCATCCACCGGACCGGGCGTATCGGCGTCATCATAGCAATTGGGTTTATGCTGGGAATTCCTGCGGTCATATCCACGGTCTACGGCGTATGGCCGGAGAGCATCGGACAGATATTTGCAGTGGGAGGCGGACTGCTGGCAGTCTTTCTGCCCACAAACATTGCAGAGGTACTAAGCTACACGCCGATCCTGGGCTCCTCCGCGTACTTAACCTTTTTAACCGGAAATGTCATGAACTTAAAAATACCGGTGGTCATCAACGCCCAGGTGCTCACAGATACCTCACAGGGCACGGATGAGGGAGACACCATTGCGACGATCGGCGTCGCGGTTTCCTCCATTGTTACCACACTGATTATTGTGCTGGGAGTCATTCTCCTGGTACCGCTCCGCCCGCTGCTTACGAGTCCGGCGGTTCAGACGGCGACTCAGTACCTCCTTCCTGCACTGTTCGGCGGAATTCTCTTAAGCTTTGTCAATGACGACTGCGGAGAATACGAGGCAAAGGGAAAATCACTCACCATGATCTTTCCGCTGATTCTGGTGTTTGTCATCAATGCATTTTACCCGCTGGGGGGCAAAGAGGGATTCGTAGTGCTATTGTGTATGGGTGTCAGGGTAGTCTGTGCCATGGTGATGTATAAGACCGGGATCATCAAAATGACGCTGAAGAGCGAATTAAAGGCCAGAAAGAAAAATTACTGGAAATGCAGGGGGTTAAATAATCCCCTGATTAAAACAGAGGAATGTCCACTCATTCAATTGAGCGGGCATTCCTCTTTTTTGTGGAGATCGTTTACTTCCGGGAACATGCGGCGGACGATGACGATAAGAAGCGGCAGAGAATCGATCGCAGTAAGTGAAACACCGTGTTTTTGTCTATTTTGTACAATTATTGCTCTGTATATCGT
>CATWBR010000463.1 GCA_958349075.1 uncultured Clostridium sp. | reverse complement strand
GTGAACAGAGTGCCGACGGACAGAATGGTTTGCAAAATTTGACGCCTCCATAAAAAGGTAAAGGATTTTATTTGAAATTGTAAGAAAAGATGCTTTATTTTGCAAAAGGATTTTGATATAACTATAGGTAAGACAAATTACTCCTGCAGGTTCCGGCCGGATTGCAGGTAAATTAATATTCGAGAGAGGAAAAAGACAATGGAAACTTCACTTAGCAGGGAACAGGCACTGGAATTACTGAAGAAATATAATAAGGAACCATTTCACATCCTTCACGCTCTGACGGTAGAGGGGGTTATGCGCTGGTACGCAAACGAGCTGGGATACGGCGGGGATGCTGATTTCTGGGGAATTGTCGGACTCCTTCATGATATTGACTTTGAATTATATCCGGAAGAGCATTGCCTGCGGGCTCCGGAGCTTTTGAGAGAGGGAGGAGCCGAGGAGGAACTGATCCACGCCGTTGTCAGCCACGGTTACGGAATCCGCGTTGACACGGTTCCGGAACATGAGATGGAAAAGGTTCTCTTTGCCTCCGATGAATTGACCGGCCTGATCGGCGCGGCCGCCAGGATGCGCCCTTCCAAAAGCTCAAAAGATATGGAGCTTTCCAGCTTAAAGAAGAAGTTTAAAGATAAAAAATTTGCTGCGGGCTGTTCCAGGGACGTTATCTCAAGAGGTGCGGAGCAGCTTGGATGGGAACTTGACCGCCTTCTGGATCAGACAATTCTGGCGATGCGCTCATGCGAGGATCAGGTGAACGCAGAGATGGAGCAGATGGCATGATTCGTTACCGCCTGAATGGCCGCCTGTCTGTTTTAAAAGAGGGAGAAGAATACGGCAGAGAAGATATCCGCATCGAACTGATGACATCAGAAGAACTCGGTTTGGATAAAGCGCAGATACCCTATAGGAAACTGTTTTTAAAGCAGATTGAACATATCCAGTATTCCAAGGCGGAGATATTCGGCGGCTGTATTGTAGGAACTTTTTCAACACCCAACATAAAAAATCTTCCGGGAAAGAAAGAGAACTTTGGTTTCCACATGGGAAAGGACAGGCTCATCTTCATCGAGGACGGCGCGGGGCATGTGAAATCGATTTTGGAAAAGCTGAAAGAGGCAGAGTTCGGTGAACGGGGAAGCATGTCCATATTTCTAACCGGTTTTTTAAACAGCCTGATCGAGGGGGATGCCATCTTTCTTCAGGAATATGAGGAGAAGCTGATTGCCATGGAGGACAGAATGACAAAAGGCCTCCAGAGGGATTTTTATGAGAAGATTATCCGCTGCCGGAAAGACATGCTTCATTTGCAGTCATTTCTCACCCAGCTTGCCGATATGGCGGATGTCTTCCGTTCGAATACAAACCTGCTTTTCGAAGCGGAGGAAAAAGAATCCTTTGCTATTTTTGCCCACCGTGTGGAGCGTCTGGGGGATCATGTCTCAATGCTGCGGGAATACATCCTGCAGATCCGTGAGATGTACCAGTCGCAGATTGATATTGCCCTGAACCGTTCGATGAACCTTCTGACGGTAGTAACTACGATATTCCTGCCCTTAACCCTGATTGTGGGCTGGTATGGAATGAATTTTTCCAACATGCCTGAACTGGCGTGGAAATATGGTTATCCGGCAGTTGCAGCGCTCAGCGCGGCTGTCATTTTTCTGGAAATCCGTTTTTTCAGAAAGAAAAATCTGCTGTAGCCAATTCAACTAACAGAAAAAATAATGGAGGTAAAGACCATTGAAACTTTTATCAGTTGCAATCCCCTGCTATAATTCCGCTGCCTACATGAGGCACTGCATCGAGTCGCTCCTACCGGGCGGAGACGAGGTGGAAATCCTGATTGTAGACGACGGTTCCACGAAGGATAATACTGCGGAGATTGCAGACGAATATGAGAGGCGTTACCCGGGCATCTGCCATGCCATTCACCAGGAGAACGGCGGGCACGGTGAAGCGGTCAACGCCGGCCTGAGAAATGCCTCCGGTGTTTTTTTTAAGGTGGTGGACAGCGACGATTGGGTCAACGATGAGGCTTACCGCGAGGTCTTAAGGACTCTGCGAAAGTTCTGCCATGACAATGTCACCCTGGATATGCTGATTACAAACTTTGTATATGAGAAGCAGGGAGTGAAGCGGAAAAAAGTAATGAACTACAGGACCGCTATTCCAAAGGAAGAGCTGATAGACTGGAGCGGAGTGAAGATGTTCATGCTGGGCCAGTATATCCTGATGCATTCCGTTATCTACCGCACGGAGATGCTGCGTGAGTGCGGTCTGGAGCTTCCGAAGCATACATTCTATGTGGACAACATTTTTGTGTACCAGCCGCTGCCGCATGTGAAATCCATGTATTATCTGGATGTCAACTTTTACCGGTATTTTATCGGAAGGGAAGACCAGTCGGTAAATGAATCGGTTATGATCGGCCGTCTGGATCAGCAGATCCGCGTGACAAAGCTGATGCTTGGATATTATGATGTGATGAAAATGAGCAACAGGAAACTCCGCAGGTACATGGTCCGTTATCTGGAGATTATGATGACGGTTTCTTCAATTCTGGCCATCCGTTCTGAGACAGAGGAGAATCTGGCCAAGAAGAAAGAACTGTGGCAGTATCTGAAACAGAAGAATCTGGGACTTTATATCAGGCTCCGCTGGGGATTTCTTGGTCAGGGCACAAACCTGCCCGGCAAGAGCGGCAGAAAGGTGTCAATTGCCTGCTATAAGATCACACAGAAGTTTTATGGATTTAATTAAAGAAAAAAGCCCCGGCAGAATCGCTTCCGCCGGGGCTTTTGAAATCTCTTTTATTATCCTGTATTGACGTATCCTGTATTAACGTATAAATTCGGGTCTTGTCTCTTCTGCTGTGCTGCTGCCGGCATAGGCCAGGGGATAAATAGCTCCGCACAGGAGAACCGCACCAACTACATCGATGATGGAGTGCTGTTTCAGGAACACGGTTGCCATACAGATGGAAACCATCAGGATAAAGGACAGTACCCGTACCGCTTTGTATTTCTTCAGGCTTTCACTCTTCATAATCGCAATATGTGTTCCGATTGAGTTGTAAACGTGTACGCTCGGAAATACGTTGGTACATGTATCAGCCTGATAGAGCATCGCGACCATCCTGGAGAACAGGTTTTTGTTCGGGTCTATCACAGGCCTGAAATCCGTTCCGTTCGGGAAGAGGGTACAGATTAAAAGGCTGAGCGTCATGCCGGTAAACAAAAAGATGCAGAGTCTGTAATAATCTTCTTTGTTCACGAAAAAGAAATAGGCGATGGTAATAGCCACATATGCAAACCACAGGAAGTAGGGGATGATAAAATATTCATTGAACGGTATATAATCATCCACTACGGAATGCATAATATGGTAATGCTTTGTTATGGTCTTCTCAAGGTATACGAACCATGGCAGATAGATAAAACCATATCCAAGTATCCATAGGTGCCCATACTTCTTTAGGAAATTCTTCATAAAATCACCTTCCAT
>CATWBR010000462.1 GCA_958349075.1 uncultured Clostridium sp. | reverse complement strand
GGATTTGTACACTGAACTTATGGAAGACACGGAACGTGTCATGGCCAGATTTGGGGGAAACGCCTCTCTGCTGGAGCGTTTTGTCAAAAAGTTTGTGGATGATACGACTTATGATAATCTTATGAAGAGCGTGAAGGATAAGGATTATCCCGAGGTTGAGAGGGGCGCGCATACCCTGAAAGGGGTGGCGGCGAATCTGGGCTTTGACAGACTCAGCGATAAAGCGGCCGCAGTTGTGCGGGCAGTCAGGGAGGGGAAAACGGATACAATTCCGGATCTTTCCGAAGCAATGTCTGAAGAATATAAAAAAGTTGTGGACTGCATAACCGGACTGGACACCAGGAGATAAGCATATTTTTGAAGTAAGCGGGGGAAAACCGGATGGAGGATCTGCGGAAAGTCATCTTGATAGTAGATGACATTGAGCTGAACAGAGCCATTTTAAAAGAACTGTTTTATCAGAGCTATCGTGTGGAAGAGGCCGGGAACGGGATTGAGGCCCTGAAAGCAATTGAAAAATACGGAGATCAGATTGCCATTGTCCTGCTCGATATTGTAATGCCGGAACTGGACGGATTCGGTGTCCTGAAGGAACTGAAGCGCCATTACAAGAATGAGAAATACCCGGTTTTCTTTATTACGGCGGAAGATTCGGATGAGATTATCAACAGGGGCTATGACATGGGCGTGGACGATGTCATTAATAAGCCGTTTAATCCCAGCATTATCAGGCGGCGTGTGAAGAATACGATAGAGCTCTATGAGAGACGATTCCGGATGGAGAGCATTATAGAGGGCCAGACCAGAAAGATTAAGGAACAGGCTGAGAAACTCCGTGAAACCAGCCTTGCAATGGTTGATACGCTCAGCACGGTAATCGAGTTTCGTGACTGTGAATCAGGGGAACACGTAAAGAGGATCAGGACAACATCCAAGGTGCTGATGGAGGCTCTTGGCGAGGCGGATCCGGCTTACCGTTTTCCATCGGCCACGATTGAGGAGATATCGGTTGCATCGGCTATGCACGACGTGGGCAAGATAGCCATTCCGGATCATATCCTGAATAAGCCGGGCAGACTCACGGTGGAAGAATTTGAGATTATGAAGGAGCACACGGTAAAGGGCTGCGAGATTCTTCAAAGTGTGGATATTCTCAGGAATTCAGATTCATTCGTATACTATTACGATATCTGCCGGTGGCACCATGAAAAATGGGACGGCAGGGGGTATCCGGACGGTCTCAAAGGGGACGAGATTCCAATCTGGGCCCAGGTAGTGGCTCTGGCAGACTGTTATGATGCCCTTGTGAGTGAACGTGTCTACAAACCGGCATATAGCCATGAGAAGGCACTGGAGATGATACAGGGAGGCGAGTGCGGCCAGTTTAATCCGGCTCTTTTAAAGGCATTTGCCAAGGTGTCCGATATCCTGAAGCAGCAGGGCGGCGACAAGATAAGGTCGGAGGCGCAAAAATAAAAGATTTTATCCGGAAAGAATAGGGGCTGTAAGAAATGAAGTTGACGAAACTTCATTTCTTACAGCCCCTGTCTACTGTTCGTGACGTTCTGGCGTCCAAATATAAATCACCGCAAAGAGTGGGATTTATGAATAATGAAATGTTCAGAAAAATACTTAATAAAAAAGAAAAGAAACGTAAAGAAAAATACGAAAATTGAAAGATTCTGACACTGGACAAAATTGCCAATATTTCTTATCATATAATTAACAGTGATTTACAAAAATCGACAAAAAGAGAGGGGTAATTGTATGGAGAATTTTGGTACACTCATTATTATTGCAGTCGTTGCAGTCCTCGTTATCGGTATCTTTGCGGGCGGCTATGTGAAAGCACCGCCGGACAAGGCGTTCCTGATTTCAGGCCTGAAAAAGGAACCCAGAATCCTGATTGGAAAAGCAGGCATCCGTATCCCATTCCTGGAAAGACTGGACAGGCTGTATCTGGGACAGATGACGGTGGACATTAAGACGGACACCTACATTCCGACCAATGACTTTATCAACGTTATGGTTGATGCCGTGGCCAAAATACGAATCTCCGAAGATCCGGTTAAGATGAAACTGGCTGCCAGAAACTTCTTAAATAAGAACCAGGATGAGATAGCTGCGGATTTGACGGATTCCTTACAGGGTAATATGCGTGAAATTATAGGAACACTTACACTGCGCGCCATCAATACGGATCGCGATTCATTTTCCGACCAGGTAATGGAAAAAGCATCAAAGGATATGGAGAAACTGGGAATTGAAATTCTTTCCTGCAACATTCAGAACGTGGAAGACGAACATGGGCTGATTCAGGACATGGGTATGGATAACACCAGTAAAATCAGAAAAGAAGCCTCCATTGCGAAAGCCGAGGCGGAGCGCGATATCGCCATCGCCCAGGCGGCGGCCGACAAGGCGGCCAATGACGCAAGGGTGCTGGCCGAGACAGAGATTGCAAAGAAAAATACGGAGCTTGATATTAAGAAGGCTGAACTGAAGACCAATGCCGATACAAAGAAGGCGGAGGCCGACGCCGCATATGAGATTCAGAGCCAGGAACAGCAGAAAACCATTCAGATTGCCACTGTTAATGCCCAGATTGCAAAAGCGGAGAGAGAAGCGGAGCTGCGCCGCCAGGAAGTAGAAGTACAGCAGCAGGCCCTGGAAGCGGAGATTAACAAAACGGCCGATGCCGAGCGCTACCGCGTGGAGCAGGAGGCGGCAGCCCAACTGACCAAGCGCCAGAGAGAGGCCGAAGCAAAGAAATACGAGCAGGAGAAAGAAGCCGAGGCAAAGAAAGCCCTTGCCGATGCATCAAGATATACCGCGGAACAGGAAGCGGAAGGGATCCGCGCCAAGGGTGAGGCAGAGGCATCCGCTATTGAAGCAAAAGCCAAGGCGGAGGCAGAAGGTATGCAGAAGAAAGCAGAGGCCTTCAAACTCTATAACAATGCAGCCATTATCCAGATGCTGGTTGAAATCCTGCCGGATATGGCAGCCCAGGTTTCCAAATCCATCGAGCAGATTGATAAGATTACGATCTTTGGAGGCGGCTCCGGAAGCGACGGTGTGCAGAGTATTTCCGATTATGTGCCGATAGGAATGGCCAAAACATTTGAGACAATCAAAGAGGCCACCGGCGTTGATCTGGCGGAGGTAATCCGCGGCGAGACATATGATGCCAAGGTCAACCGGAATATCAGCATCTCCGACATCCCGGAACTGAAGGCTACGCTCGAAGTGCAGAAGGAGGCAGAGAGTCCGGAAGCCGCAGGGGAAGAGACTGCGAAGACAGAAAATGCGAAGACAGAAGCTGTTGGAGCGGACCCGGTATAAGACGGCCCGGTAAAAGCGGTCGTGACTAAAGAGGAGACGGCAGGCGGAGAGACGGTAAATAATAGACAACGGAATCGGGAACCGGGTATAGAGACAGGTTCAGGAATGCGTGTAAAAAGAACAAAATAAGAGTAGGCGCCTGCCGCTTCCGGCAGGCGCTGTTTTCATATCATAGGAAAG
>CATWBR010000461.1 GCA_958349075.1 uncultured Clostridium sp. | reverse complement strand
GTTAAACAATATAAAAACTAAAATAAATAGATGGAGGAATAGTAAGATGAAAAAGAAATTCAAATTAACAGATCTGGACTGTGCCAACTGTGCGGCAAAGATGGAGGAGGCTATCAGGAAAATTGAGGGCGTGGCGGATGCCAATGTCAGCTTTATGACTCAGAAGATGACCATCGACGCTGAAGAGAGCCGTTTCGATGAAATTATGAAAGAAGTAGTTGCGGTCTGCAAAAAGGTGGAGCCGGATTGCATTATTAACCTGTAATAACGACAGAATCTGCAGCAGGAGGCATTATGAATAAAAAGCAGAAAACAATGCTTGGCAGAATTATTGCGGCATTTATCATTTACATTCTTGCAGTAGCCGGTGAACATTCCGGCGTACTGGAACGTTTCCCGGGCATGTGGCCGAAACTCCTTATCTTTCTGGTGCCTTATCTGATTATCGGTTGGGATATCATATACAAGGCGGCGAGAGGAATTGTCAACGGCCAGGTATTTGATGAAAACTTTCTGATGACAATTGCCACTTTTGGTGCCTTCGGAGTCAGGGAATACTCAGAGGCCGTCGCCGTTATGCTGTTCTATCAGGTGGGAGAGCTGTTTCAGAATTATGCGGTCAACCGCTCCAGACAGTCAATCAGCGCCATGATGGATATCTGCCCCGAGTATGCCAATATCGAGGAGGACGGCCAGCTTAAACAGGTTGACCCGGATGACGTGGCGGTCGGCGATATCATTGTAATCAAGGCAGGGGAACGAATTCCACTGGACGGTGTGGTGATAGGCGGTGAGTCCATGATCGACACTTCCGCTCTGACCGGTGAATCGGTGCCGAGGGCAGCTCGGGAAGGCACGGAGGTCATCAGCGGCTGCGTCAACGGAGGCGGACTGCTGAAGGTGGAGGTGACGAAAGAGTTTGAGGACTCCACGGTCGCACGAATCCTGGAGCTGGTGGAGAATGCCAGCAGCAAAAAGGCGAAAGTGGAAAATTTCATCACCCGTTTCGCAAGATACTATACGCCGATAGTGGTAATCGCGGCAGTTCTTCTGGCCGTTATCCCTCCGTTGGTGCTGGGCCAGGGATTCGGAAGCTGGATCCAGAGAGCCTGTATTTTCCTTGTTATTTCCTGCCCCTGCGCCCTTGTGATTTCCGTTCCGTTAAGCTTTTTCGGCGGTATCGGCGCGGCGTCTAAGAAGGGGGTTCTGGTAAAGGGAAGCAATTTCCTGGAAGCGCTGGCCGAGATGGACACCATTGTATTCGACAAGACGGGAACGCTGACAAAAGGCGAATTTAAAGTAACAAAGCTGCATCCCGTTGGAATGAGCGATGAGGAGCTTCTTGAGCTTGCAGCCCTTGCGGAAAATTATTCCAACCATCCGATCGCGGCCTCCCTTAAAGAGGCATATGCGAAGGAGACGGACGTAAACCGTATTGGCGGGACCGAGGAAATCTCGGGCCACGGCGTAAAGACGGTGATCGACGGCAAACCCGTACTGGCGGGCAACGGAAAGCTGATGGAACAGGCCGGAATCAAATATGAAAAATGTATGGACGCAGGCACGGTTATTTATGTGGCAAAAGACGGTAAATTTGCCGGAAGCGTGCTGATATCCGACACAATTAAGAAAGAGACGTTTGAGGCAATACGTTCCCTGAAATCGGTAGGCGTCCGTAAGACGATTATGCTGACCGGCGACAGGAAAGAAGTGGGAGAGGCCGTTGCCAGGGAAATCGGGCTTGACGGCGTCTATACGGAACTGCTTCCGGCCGATAAGGTGGAAAAGGTGGAAACACTCTTAAAATCCATGAGCGAGGGACGGAAACTGGCATTTGTAGGCGACGGAATTAATGATGCTCCGGTGCTTACAAGGGCGGACATTGGAATAGCAATGGGCAGCATGGGTTCGGATGCGGCTATCGAGGCGGCGGACGTCGTTCTGATGGATGATAATCCTGCGAAGATTGCCTCCGTAGTCAAAATTGCCAGAAAGACACTTAAAATAGTAAAGCAGAATATCGTATTCGCCCTTGCAGTCAAGGCGCTGGTCCTGATACTCGGAGCAGTGGGAATGGCCAACATGTGGGAGGCGGTATTTGCCGATGTAGGTGTCTCCGTCATTGCCATATTGAATGCAATGAGAGCGCTGAAGACGGAAGATTAGAATAGAATCAAACAATGAGGAGAGGCGTCCGGGAATCAATCCCGGGCGCCTCTTATGGTAGGTGACAGTTGACAACGTCAATTAGATTACCACTCTTTGTGGTATACGGTTTCGCCATTCTTGATCACAGTCTCCACCAGGTTGATGGTGGTGTGGTATGGCATATAGTTGATGGAAGGATATTTCAGGAAGATGATATCAGCCTTTTTACCTTCTTCGATGCTTCCAATCTGATCTGCCCTGTCAACAGCGGCAGCGCCGTTGATCGTGAGAGCGGTGATTACTTCCTCAATGGACATGTTCATGTAGATGCAGCCTAAAGCTACAAGCAGAGGAATATTGTTGGTAAAGCAGCTTCCCGGGTTCAAATCGGAAGCGATGGCTACCGCACATCCGCCGTCAATCATCTTTCTGGCCGGAGCGTATTCTTCCTTAAGGCAGAATGCCGTAGCAGGAAGAAGTGTGCTGATGACACTGGACGCAGCCATCTGTCTGATACCTTCGTCGGATGCTTTTAAAAGGTGGTCGGCCGAGAAACAGCCGGTTCTGGATGCCAGTTCGGCTCCGCCGAGGGAGAACATCTCATCGGCGTGGATTTTCAGCTTAAAGCCCATCTCTTTTGCCGTATTCAGGTAGTACTCGGAATCTTCAATATTGAAAACGCCCTTCTCACAGAAGATATCGGCAAACTCTGCCAGATTCTCTGCTTTTACCTTCGGCATTACTTCTTTGATCATCATGTCGATGAACTCACGCTCTTTGCCCTTGTACTCGGGAAGCACGCTGTGCGGCCCAAGGAAGGTAGTGACAATATCGACAGGATGGATTTTGTCCAGTTCTTTCATGGCGCGGAGCTGCTTTAATTCCGTCTCGCAGTCCATGCCGTAGCCGCTCTTGCCTTCAACGGTGGTAACACCGAATTCCAGCATACGGTTCAGTCGCTCACGGCCAACTTCTACTAATTCTTCCTGTGTTGCGCTCTTGGTCGGGTTGATGGTGGCATTGATGCCGCCGCCGCGCTCCATGATGGACATGTAGCTGTCGCCCTTTAAACGCCAGGTAAATTCATCGGCGCGGTAACCGCCGAACACAAAGTGGGTATGTGAGTCAACGAAGCCGGGAAGTACGGTTTTTCCCGTTGCATCGATAATTTCGTATTCATCCGGATTAATCATTTTATCCAGTTCTTCTGTTGTGCCAACTGCGAAGATTTTGTCATCATGGATCAGGACGCCGCCGTCCTCGATGAGGCCGATGTCAGACATCTCTTTGCCGCGTTTAGGAGCCTGGCCTTTACAGGTTACGAGCTCGGAGGCGTGTCGGATATATCTTTTTGTCATATTATACCTCTCTTATATAC
>CATWBR010000460.1 GCA_958349075.1 uncultured Clostridium sp. | reverse complement strand
ATCACAAGGATTGGGGAGATGGGACTGAACTCGGTAAGGGCAAACACCAGCAGACAGATGGCAAGCCCCCAGATATCTTTGACCCCCTTTTTCCAGAGTCCCAGGACGGCGTCCAGAATTAGAGCTACTACACAGATGGAAACACCCGTCATGGCCTGTTTTATGAACATGTTATCCTGAAAATTGGAAAGGAAGGCGGCTATGATACTGATTATGATGATACAGGGTGTCACACAGCCCAGGGCGGCGGCAATTCCGCCGAGGAATTTTTTGCGGTGGTATCCTATAAAAACAGATACATTCACTGCAATGATTCCCGGAAGCCCCTGGCTGACGGCATAATAATCCATCACCTGTTCTTCGGTAATCCATTTTTTATTTTCCACACATTCCTTTCTCAGAATGGGGAGCATGGCGTATCCTCCGCCAAATGTAACGCTTCCCATCTTGAAAAAGGAGATAAAAATTGAAAGTAATTCCTTCATATTTTTGCAGCTCCTGTATTGGCTTCTTTTAGCTTTATGATTTCAGAGTTTACCAGGCGGCAACCGTGCCGTCCGTGCGGGGTTCGGTTGCTCCGGTCAGAGTTCCGTTTTCATCTCTCCAGATAATCTGTCCGCGGCCAAAATTAAGTGATTCCGGCAGTACCTTTATATTATGGCCTCTTCTGACAAGTTCCTCGGTGAGAGCATATGGAAATCCGCGTTCCACCTCAATATCTTTTCCTCCGGTCCACTGCCATCTGGGGGCGTCGAGCGCCTCCTGCGGGTTCATATGGAAGTCGAGTGTATTGGTGATTACCTGTAAATGGCCCTGAGGCTGCATAAAACCGCCCATTACGCCGAAAGGGCCGACGGCTTCGCCGTCTTTGGTGAGAAATGCCGGGATAATGGTATGGAATGCTTTTTTACCCGGTGCGAGGCAGTTGGCGTCTTCTTTGTTGAGGGAAAAACTGTAGCCCCTGTTCTGAAGGCTGATTCCGGTTCCCGGAATTACAATGCCGGATCCGAATCCCCAATAGTTGCTCTGGATGTAAGAAACCATATTCCCTTCGCCATCCGCTGCGCACATATATACGGTACCGCCGCATTTCGGATCGCCAACAGACGGCATGATGGCATTGTGGCCGATAAGGGCGCGGCGCGCGGCAGCATATTCTTCGGAGAGCATGTCTTCTGTGGCAACTCTCATGGAAGTCTCATCCGATACATAATGTTTGCCGTCGGTAAATGCG
This sequence comes from uncultured Clostridium sp., assembly GCA_958349075.1. Taxonomy (GTDB): domain Bacteria; phylum Bacillota; class Clostridia; order Lachnospirales; family Lachnospiraceae; genus Otoolea. Next base: position 2,304 of record CATWBR010000460.1, on the reverse strand, counting down.
AGTTTCATGGCTTCTAACTGTTTATGTATTGTCTCTGCCGTATCTCTTTCCGTAAATTCAAATCCTCTCAGGATATTGAGGGCCATCAGCGCAATGATACCGTTGCCGTTGGGCGGCATTTCCCAGATGTCGTAACCGCGGTAATTGGTGTGGATTGGTTCCACCCATTTGCACCAGTAGTCTTCCAAATCTGATTTTCTGATATACCCACCGGTTTTCTTTGAAAATGCATCAATGGCGTCGGCCAGCTCACCCTGATAGATGGCCTTTGATTTTGTGGCGGCTATTTTTTGGAGCGTACAGGCCAGTTCGTGGGACTTCCATACTTCTCCCGGAGCAGGTGCATGGCCTTCCGGAGCAAATGTTTTAAACCACGGTTCATATTCCTCACCGGTAAATTCTACCGAGAATTCACGGTAGGAATTTTCCCAGAGCCTTGAAATAATTGGGGATACGCCATACCCCTCCTCTGCATAGGAAATGGCCGGTTTCAGGACTTCTTCGAATGGAAGTCTGCCGTATTTTTCGGATAGTTCCGCCCAGGCCGACGGAGCGCCGGGTACCATGACAGGAATCCATCCTCTTTTCGGCATGGAGTTATGGCCAAGATCTTTCACCGTATCAATATCCAGGGACATCGGAGCCTTGCCGCTGGCGTTTAAGCCGTGGAGTTCTCCTTTTGTCCATACGAGGGCGAAGGCGTCGCTTCCAATTCCGTTGGAGGTAGGTTCGAGCACTGTCATACAGGATGCCGTTGCAATTATTGCATCGATGGCGTTTCCTCCCTTTTTTATCATATCAAGTCCGGCCTGGGCGGCAAGAGGCTGAGAGGTGCATACCATTCCCTTCCTTCCATATACCACGCTTCTTCTGGATGGGTAGCTGTTTTTTAACGCATCATAGTTCATAAGATTCTCCTTAAAATAAATCTGTTTTTATGTTAAAGCCGGATTAAAGGAAGTTGACCAGGACTCCGGCAATAATGATGGACAGGGATGTGACGGAAACAAATCCTGATACGACAAAGGCAGGCGTCAGTTTTGTAATCACATAATTTTTTTCTTCTTCGGTTTCGGAAACTGCCAGAGCTACTTCATTGACAATTAACTGTGTGGCGGGGAAGCCTAAAAGCTGAGCCATTGCACAGCCCATTGCCTTATTCTTGGAACCTACGATTTTCCACAATGGAAGGACCCGCAGGCAGAAGACGCTGAAAATAAGTACGGCGGCAAATACCAGAACGGTCTGAAAACCGATCAGTGCGATATTGCCCAGGTTTACATTGGCAAGAGCCGGAATGATATCGGCAAACATGGCCATCATTACGATACCCATGGAGTTTCCGTAATTTAAAATACGGGTCGGAATAAGCCCCAGACAGTTGGCGCCGCATCCGAATATAAGAGCCCAGATTCCGTAGTTGATGCCGGGTGTATGTGCTGCAACCAGATAGGAGAGGAAGCCGCCGCAGGCAGTGATGGCAAGGCAGGTATAGTCGGTATAATATTTTTTGTGTTTCTGGAAAAAGGTCTGTTTGCGGCCGTTTGCATCGTCATTTTCAGAAGAAACATCTTCCAGGCCCTTTAAAAGATCGATTCCCTGAGCTTTCTTTTCGCGGTATTCATTCACCAGAAGAAATCCCTCCTGACGTCCGAAATAGGATGCAGGTATTGTTCCCACGAATTTCTGGATGGCATAGATAAATGCGCCCAGGGCAGCCGCCGTGGTGAGGCCTTTTTCAAGTGCGCCCTCAGTCATAATCTGTGTTGCATTAATACCTCCGTTTACAATCGGAATCGATACAAGTGCAGATTCCCTGCCGATGAACGGAATAATCACAAGAACGCCGACGAGCGCTACGGCCATGGCCACTAAGGACATGATAACGACGCGCCATTCCTTTTTTAACTGTGCCAGATTGATTTGTGAGCCGATACTGAAAATAATAAAGCATGCCGACCAACGGCTGAATTCAGTAAGTCCCGCCTGATCGATGATATCTTTTGGAAAGATACCCGACATGAACCCGCCCAGAAATATCATAAAAATGATGAATACAGATGATATTTTTGCCTTGGTGAACACCCCGAAAAAATCACCAATAGCAAAGCAGAGTAGGACAATAAACAGATACTTGGTCATTACTAACATAATGAATCCCTCCTCGAATAGTTTTATACCGTTATATAAAGCATGAAACGTGCCAAAAATTGAAAAATGGGGGAGAACTTTAAAAATAGATAAAATTTTTTGATGATCAGGGGAAAATACGGTTTTTATAAAGCTATTTTATATCATATAAGG
>CATWBR010000459.1 GCA_958349075.1 uncultured Clostridium sp. | reverse complement strand
CCTCATGCTCTAGGGGGGAGGACACTTGTCGCGGCCACTACTTGCAACTGAAATTAGGGTTGAGACTGGAGCTTTAATTGGGGCTGAGTGGACCAGGAATAGTGGAATACCGATGGTTTCAGGATGATTTCAAGATTGTTTCAAGATGTTTTTAGGATGTTTGTTTGATTTAATGATTGGATGATTTAATTGAGATGCGAAGACGCCTCTGAAAGACGGCGGACGGGGTAGTGGGAGGTTGGATATGTCCCGTCCGCCGGCTTCCGGGCTGATTGCCTCTTCCGTCAAGTGGGGAGCGTATTGTCGCGGCTACTACGTGGCTGTGATACCTGTAACGGCTCATCGGCTTGAGCGTTTCCGCCCTGCAATCAGAAGAACATAGTGGCAGCGACAATACCTCCCCCTTTGAAGGAATAGAACAAATCAGCCACCGCAGGCCGGGCGGAATGGCGATAACCTGCGCGTCTTCAGTCCCGGGCGATCACCTTCCCGTGGGGAAGAAGGGAGAAAATGATTCCGCAGGGAACCTGGGAGTCCATCAGCACTTAGGCGGCGTTTCTCAGACGCCTTAGTACTGTTATGTACTCCAATGAGCGCAAGCGTTTCCCGTAGGAACTTTTTCTGCCCGGATTCCCCACCCGCGACAACCTCCAAACGGGACTGAAGACTCATAGCCTCCCCTCACCATTCCGCCCTCCGGCCGTCCCGGCGGCGTTCTCCTTCCTCACCTAAATCCTTATTTCAGCGTCTTATCATATTTCTTATGGTTGAAAATGAGTATTGCACAGCTTACCGTCGTACCCAGCATGATAATTCCGGCAAACATGCCGCCAAAGTTGGCAATGATCTTTACTCCGTTTACGCCTACCGTTGCAATCATAATATAAGCGAGTGTCATAACGATAATACCCCAGGCGATCTTTAACCAGGACGGCGCCTCCGGGCTGTCCGGGGTAATTCCCTGTGTGGAGATACCGGCCATAGCCGTCATATTGGAATTGCAGGCCGTTACGACGGATAAGAAAATAAGCAGCAGGAACAGTGGAATGATAATCTGTGAGAACGGCATGCTTCTCAGCATGGAATAGGGAACCGCCTCCACACCGACATTATTGTATACCCCAACCAAATCAACGGCTCCGCTGACCTGTGCGAATAATGAGTTTCCGCCGACAAGAATCATCCAGAGAGCGCTTACCATTGCACATACGCCTACGTACAATGCGAGAGTCTGTTTTACGGTTCTTCCATAAGCAATACGGCCCATGAAAGCTCCCGATGTCGGCGCCCATGCCATCCAGCTTGCCCAGTAGAAGGTAGTCCACCACTGCGGCCACTGGCTGTCGGCGGAAGCTCCTGTAAGCAGAGATTTCTCAAAGAAGTTGGCAATAAATCCGCCGAATGCCTCTGTTCCCAGGTTAAATACAAACGCCGTCGCTCCAAAGAATAACAGGAAAAGGAGGAAAATGACATAACCGTACACGTTAATATCGGCACAGAGCTTGATGCCCTTCTGAAGTCCGGAAACGGCTGTTGCAATAAAGATAGCCGCAATTACAACCGCAACGATCAGCCACATGGAAGCATTGCTTGGAATACCGGTAAGTTCCGCAATTCCGCCGGACATATTCATAATCCCCTGCCCCAGGGAACCCGCCATGCCTGCCCCGATGCAGAATAACGTCATGGCATCAATAATTTTGGCTGTATTTTTATTATCTGCAAATTTTCCCAGCGCCGGAGCCATCTCGGAGGTAATGGAGAACGGTCTCTTTGCGTTATAATACATAAAGCCGAACACAACCGCGGGAACGGTATAAATTGCGTATGGAATAAAAGTCCAGTGTAAAAACATAGTCTCCATGGAGAACTTGAGGGCTTCGCTGCTCATGGGAGCAATTCCGGTCAGTTCCGTAGGAGGCGCGCTGAAATGTGCGATTGGCTCTGCGGGTCCCCAGAAGAGAACTCCTGCCGCCATCGTCGTTGTCAGGGCGATGGTAAACCATGAAAATGTAGATATCTCGGGTTTGGCATCCTCTCCGCCTATCCTGACGTTACCAAATTTTGAAAAAGCGGCTGCAATCGCTACCAGAACCGTTCCTACGGCGATAATACTGAATACCCAGCCCACATTGGCGATAATCCAGTTATTTACGTTATTAATCAGGTTTAAGAATGTATCCTTGCTGACAAGGCTGATAATAACAATCAGAAGCAGCAGTATAAATGGCGGAAAAAATGTCATTTTTCGAAGCTGCATTGTATTCTTTTTATTCTTTTCCATTAAACGTTCCTCCTCCATCTCCCTATTTATCCGACAGGACATTGTAATCTTCCGGATGGCGGTCAATCAGAACCGTGTTAAAATCGCGTTCTTTACCGACCCTGTCCAAATCAATTTCCTGGTATAAGATTCCCTCTTCCTCTACCCCAAAGGCTGCCAGCACCTCTCCTACCGGGCTGATAACCTGACTTTTTCCTGCGAATATTTCATCTCCGCTCTGCCCGCAGCGGTTCACGGCCGCCACATAGAACAGATTATCAAGAGCGCGGCAGGCCAGATTTAAATCCCACCACTCTTTAAAATAATGACTGGCTCTCCATGCGGCGGGAACCAGCATCAGTTCCGCCCCCTCAAGCGCCAGGATCCGGCTTGTCTCCGGAAAGCAGACATCATAACAAATGACAATACCGATTTTCCCAAGTTTCGTATCCCAGACAGGATATTTCTTTCCCCTCTGGAAGTAAGTACGCTCATCCCCTACCGGATGAGTTTTTGAATAAGTCCCCTCTATGATTCCCGCATCACTTATTAAAACCGCCGTATTCCGGACTTCTCCGTTTTCCGCTGCAAATATAATCGGCGCCACCAGATAGATTTTAAGCTCTTCTGCCAGTTTTCTCATCTGCGTCACGGTCTGTCCGTCCAGCGTTTCCGCCATCTCCTTCATAGCCGGTATATCGGTTCCAAGATATCCCGTGTTGAATGCCTCCGGCAGACAAACAAGCGAAGCCCCGTTCGCAGCCGCCTCCCTGACCATCCGGGAAGCCTTTGCTATGTTCGCTTCCTTATCCAGGAAACCGCAATCCATCTGAACCATTGCCAACTTATATTGTTTCACCCTGTTCCCCTCCTCCTTTATGAGCCAGGAGACCGGGAAAATCCGGCCTCCTGTTCTTTGTATACCCCTTAAAATCCTATAACAGCTTTTATAACCTCTATCGATTATAAATACTTGTTGAAGAATTCAGCCATCGCATCCGCCAATGCTTCAAACTTCGGATCCCCGTCAAACATCCACTCATTATGTTTTCCTTCTACATAATAAAGTTCCTTCGGTTCATTTGCAAGGCGGTATGCCTCCTCCGCCTCTATCTTATCGTGAAGCTCATTGTATCTTCCATGGCCCACAAAGACTGCCTTCGGCGCCAGTTTGGGAAGTGTGGCTTCAATGTTGAAGCGGATGAAGGACTCTGCATATGCACTGGACATCGGGGTTGGGAATTCCTCTCCGTTTGCCTCATTGGCCTGCTCGGATA
>CATWBR010000458.1 GCA_958349075.1 uncultured Clostridium sp. | reverse complement strand
TTGATATACTGTAACCGATTAAAGGGAAGGTCCCGCTCTCACAGACAGAGGTGATTTTATGGAAGAGACAAGAAGCAGTCCGGAGGAGTTTTTGCGCCGTATTAAGAATGAGGAAGAGACAAAAAGCAGGGGCTGCCTGAAAATATTTTTTGGATATGCCGCAGGCGTGGGGAAGACCTATGCGATGCTGCAGGCCGCCCATGAGGCAAAGAGGCGCGGCATTGATGTGATTGCCGGTTACGTGGAACCCCATGCGCGTCCTCAGACCGTCCGGCTGTTAAATGGGCTGGAGCTTCTGCCGGTGAAAGAAATCCGTCACGGCAGCATCACGCTTCAGGAATTCGACCTGGATGCGGCAATGGCGAGAAAACCGCAGCTTATTCTGGTGGATGAGCTTGCGCACACCAATGCGGAGGGATGCCGGCACCGGAAACGGTATCAGGATGTGAGGGAGCTTTTAAACAGCGGCATCGACGTCTATACGACAATCAATGTCCAGCATATTGAGAGTCTCAACGATCTCGTCGCCTCCATCACGGGCATTGCGGTGCGGGAGAGAATCCCGGATTCTGTTTTTGACAATGCGGGGCAGGTGGAGCTTGTGGACATTGAACCGGAGGAACTGATTGAGCGCCTGAAAGAGGGAAAGGTTTACCGGAAAGAGCAGGCCGAAAGGGCGCTGGGAAATTTCTTTTCATTGGAAAATCTCGTTGCGCTGAGGGAAATTGCACTGCGCAGATGTGCGGACAGGGTGAACCGGATGTCGGAACAGTCGGGCAAAAAGGTGTCCAGGGGCCTTGCCGATGAGCACATCCTCGTATGTCTGTCGGGCTCACCGACCAATGCAAAGATCATCCGCACCGCGGCCAGGATGGCGGCGGCATTCAAGGGGAGCTTTACGGCCGTATTTGTTGAGACGCCGGATTTTGCATCCTCCTCACACGAAAATAAGGAGAGACTCAGGCAGAATGCCCGCCTTGCGGAGCAGCTAGGGGCAGCGATTGAAACCGTATACGGCGAGGACATCGCTTTTCAGATTTCAGAATTTGCCCGCCTGTCCGGCATATCGAAAATTGTACTCGGCAGAAGCAGCACGCGCCGCCGCTTTTTCCTGGGACCGCCGCCGTTAACCGAGAGGATTACCAGGATGGCCCCCAATCTGGATATCTATATTATTCCGGATCAGATGGCCCTGTCTTACCGGGCGGGGCTCCATTTTTCAAAGAAGCAGAAGCTCTCCATGGCAGAGCTTGTAAAAAGCCTTCTGATTCTGGCGGCCGTTACGGCGGTCGGTTATCTGTTCGACTGGCTTAAATTCAGCGAGGCCAATATTATAACCATCTATATTCTCGGTGTGCTCGTAACTGCGGTTGTCACATCACACCGGCTGTACAGTTTGATAAGCTCTGTGATCAGTGTCCTGCTTTTTAACTTTCTGTTCACGGCTCCCAGATTTACGTTTAATGCCTATGATCCGAAGTACCTTGCCACATTTCCGATTATGTTTATAGCGGCATTCCTGACCAGCTCCCTGGCGGTCAAGATTCAGCGCCAGGCGCGCCAGGCTGCCGAGACGGCATACAGGACCAAAGTGCTGTTTGATACAAACCGGGAGCTTGGCAATGAAAAGGATCTGACCGGGATGATTTCCGTAACATGCAACCAGTTGACAAAGCTGCTGGATCGGGATATTCTGTTTTACAGAATCCAGAACGGAGGCCTGGCCGCTCCGCAGCTCTTTGCCGTCCGCAGTGAAACGCCGCTGTCGGCCTATACGGATGAAAATGAACGCGCCGTGGCTGCCTGGGTTTTCCACAATAATAAACGCGCGGGCGCGACAACCGGGACACTGGGCAATGCCAGGTGCCTTTATCTGTCGGTACGGATATCGCAGGAGGTATTCGGCATTGTGGGTATAGCCATAGACGGGGAGCCGCTGGACGTGTTTGAGAACAGCATCATGCTTTCAATCCTGGGAGAATGTGCCCTGGCGCTTAAGAATGATAAGGTGTCGAAGGAGAGGGAGGCCGCCGCGCTGATGGCAAAGAATGAACAGCTACGGGCGAATCTGCTGCGCTCCATTTCACATGACCTGAGGACGCCCCTGACCTCGATATCCGGAAATGCGGGAATCCTGCTTTCCAGTGAGGATTGTATTGATAAGGAAAAACGGATAAGGCTCTACGAGGATATCTATGACGACTCCCTGTGGTTAATCAATCTGGTGGAAAACCTGCTGTCGGTTACAAGAATTGAGGATGGGACAATGAAACTGCGGCTGACGGCGGAGCTGCTAGATGAGATCATTGCAGAGGCCCTGCGCCACACGGACCGAAGAAGGAGTGAACACAATATCCGGGTGGTATCGGATGATTCCCTTCTGCTGGTGAAGGCGGATGCGAGGCTGATCATGCAGGTGATTATCAACCTGGTGGACAATGCCATCAAATACACTCCCCAGGGTTCGGAGGTCACGGTTGAAACAAAGAAGGAGGGGGGTGCAGCCGTCGTAACTGTGGCGGACACGGGCAGCGGCATCTCCGGCGAGGTCAAAAAGCATATCTTCGACATGTTCTACACCGCAGGAACAAAGGTGGCGGACAGCCGCCGCAGCCTCGGACTTGGCCTGGCTCTCTGCAAATCAATTATTACGGCACACGGAGGGATGATCACGGTCACGGACAATGTGCCTCATGGAGCTGTCTTTACATTTACTTTACCAGTGGAGGAGGTAACCCTGCATGAATAAACCGTTAATTTTGGTAGTAGAGGACGATGCTGCCGTCAGAAATCTTATCACTACGACGCTGGAGACACACCAGTACCGGTTCAGGACCGCTGCGACGGGGGAGGCGGCCGTAACAGAGGCGGTTTCCCATAATCCCGCTGTGGTTTTGCTGGACTTGGGACTTCCCGATATGGACGGGATTGATATCATATACAAGATACGTTCCTGGGCAAAGACACCCATCATTGTGCTCAGCGCCAGGAGTGAGGATACGGATAAAATCGACGCCCTGGACGCGGGGGCGGACGACTATCTGACAAAGCCGTTTTCCGTAGAAGAACTGCTGGCCCGCCTGCGTGTCACGTTCCGGAGGCTGAATGATGCAGGAAGCGGTTCGGCTCCGGCTTCTGTTTTTACGAATGGAGAAATGGAAATCAACTATGCGGCGGGAACCGTCACCCTGAACAATGAGGAGCTCCATCTGACTCCGATTGAATATAAGTTACTCTGCCTGCTGGCGAAAAATGTGGGCAAGGTTCTGACGCATACCTATATAACAAAAGAAATATGGGGAAGCGCCTGGGATAATGATGTGGCGTCGCTGAGAGTTTTTATGGCAACGCTGAGAAAAAAGATTGAGGCGGATCCGTCCAACCCGCAGTATATCCAGACGCATATCGGGGTGGGATACAGGATGCTTAAAGTGTGAGGTGGGGAAGGATATGGCAGCAGGAAGTGGGTTGGAATGGACATTTAGGCGGACAAATCACAATCTATGATACGATTGATTTAGAGCTTGCCCGGAAGCCCTGAGACGAAAAGAAACAAAAAGAAA
>CATWBR010000457.1 GCA_958349075.1 uncultured Clostridium sp. | reverse complement strand
CTTAAATGGTATAGTGTATTAAAAAATGCTGTCCGGCTGGCAGGCGGACAGCATTTTTATTAAAATATTTGATAGAAGCACGCGGTTTTCTTTAGAAAAACCGGCCGAACTGATGGGTTAAAGGCGGATATGACCGGTTTTTGCCGGCATAGTAGCCGTCACGGACTGCCTCCAGCACTTTTCCCGCCTTCTTGCAGTCTCCCACTTCGATCAACTGGGAAACACAGTTTCTAAATTCTTCACTGGCCGATTTTCTGGCTCTCATACCGGCAGACAGCAGCACCAGATCCGCGTTGTATGAGCGCTCTTTTCCGTCTTTTTCCACGTAAACGGCTCCGTTTTCATCCACACGCGTACACTTCGCCTCCGTCACCGTATGAAGACACGGGTATTTGGCAAATTCCATCAAAAGCCCGTTGCGGTGCGGTACGGGGGCATCCTTTGCCATCTCATCCCGCATCTCAATAACGGTCACGTCCACGCCGGCCATCGCCATGGCTAGACCCTCCTCGCATCCGGCCAGGCCGCCGCCGATCACGACCGCCTTTTGTCCGGGAAGAAGTTCTTTCTTTCGGTCATGAAGCTCCGTTACCGTGACGACCTTTTTGTGGTCAAGGCCCGGGATCGGCGGAATAAGCGGCTCCGCGCCGACGGCCGAAATAATTACGTCGGCTCCCGACTCCAATGCGTACTGAGGCGTTACCTCCGTATTGCAGAGAATTTTTACATTCTTCCGTTCCGTCATCCGGATCAGGTACTCCATAAAATCATACAAATCTTTTTTAAACGGAATGCCCTCCGATGCCGTGATAAGCATCCCGCCGAGCCTTGAGGACTTTTCGCATAACGTCACGTCATGGCCTGCCTCCGCCGCCGTGATCGCTGCCTGCATTCCGCCCGGGCCGCCTCCAATCACGAGGACCTTTTTCGGTACGGGCGCCGGACGGTAGGCAAACTCATAGAGTTCTTTTCCAAACGTGGGGTTGACCGAACACCTTACATTCCCGTTTGCGATTCCGGTATAGGATGGGAAATCCAGGCTCATGCAGTGGTTGCAGCGGATACACGGACGGACCTCGTCCTCTTTTCCCTCCTGTATTTTTCTTGGAAAAAACGGGTCGGCTAAAAACTGCCTGGCCACGGCAATGACGTCTGCCTGGCCCGATGCCAGAAACTCTTCCATCATTTCAGGGGAATTGAATCCTCCCACCGTTGCCACCGGCGTTTTCACATGCTTCTTAATTTCCGCCGCCAGAAAGGCATTGCAGCCCCTCGGCAAAAACGAGCACGGGAACATTCTCGCGTCCGCATTCGGATCGTGGAATGTCATGGCCGACACATGGATCAAATCCACCTTCCCGTCAATCATTTTAGCAAACTCGATTCCTTCCTCCTGAGTGAAACCTCCCTCGATAAATTCCGAACCGGACATCCTGTATTCAATCGGGAAATCTTTTCCCACGGCCTGTCTGATGCGGTCGATGACCATAAGCGGGAACCGGGCGCGGTTTTCAAGGGAACCGCCGAAACGATCCGTCCTGTGGTTATAGATCCCGGATAAAAATTCACTGAATATCCAGCCGTGTCCCCCATGGAGCATGACCATATCAAAACCGGCGCATTTTGCCACGTAGGCGCCGTGGGCAAAGGCATCTGCGATGCTGTTCATCATATCCTCATCGAGCGGAAGCACATCGGTTCCCCGCACGCCCTTCTGGGCGCTCGGCCCGTACACCAGGCCGCCCTTTGTAAGCGCCGGATTGGCATGCATTCCACAGTGGGCAATCTCAATACTTGCCAGAGCATTGTGCTGATGGATGCGGTCCACAAAATCGAGATGGGTCGGCATGAATTTTTCCTGATCCAGATTGGCGGAGCCAAAATGGGCGCCCCCCGTCTCTATATGTACGACGGTCTCTCCATGGGTCACAATCGCCGCTCCTCCCATGGCTCTCGCCTCATAAGTAGCCAGCACGGCGTCCGTCAGATACCCCGTAGGGCTGCTGTCTCCGTTCATCGGTGAAGCCTCAATGCGGTTTTTTAGAGTGATGCCTCCAATCTTCAATGGGCTGAATAAATGGGGGTATTTCTGCATATGCGTTACCTCGCTTTCCAATACTTTTATCGCTTAGTTGCTGCTTTATAAGCTGTATCATACACAAAAAAACGGGGTAAGTCATTTCAAATAATTTGCCGCTTATTCTAATATCACACGCTCCTGCCCTAAAATGTATAGTTCATTTTGGGGTCTTTTTCCCCAGCATTATCTCCTCGGCCATCAGGATGATTTCCTCTTTTGTCATATGCATTCCGGCCAGTTCTTCAACCAGCTCCTCCGCATTTTGATAAAAAGATTCCCCTTCCCCCTTCTGCCTCACATACGTTCCGCTTCCTCTCGCCTGCTCCAGGAGCCCCATCTGCTTCAAATGGGAAATGGCCGCTTTAAGCGTTCCGCGCGCAATGTCATAGTGCCTGCACAGCTCCCTTTCGCTCGGCAGTTTCTGACCCGGTTTTAAAATCCCGTTCTCAATCTCCTGCCTGATATCGTTGACAATCACTTTGTAAATCGGTGTGTTCTCTTTCATCTACTCCTCCTGCAGATACTGCTCCAAATCTTTGTATGACTCCGGAAGTATCGTATAGTAAAACTCCAGGACATTTGAATAGTCCTTCCTGATTTCCTTCACCAGTTGTTCTTCGCAGTGTGCCGGCACAACCCAGCAGACGGCTTCCGGGGCGACCACGTGCCGTTTCTTCTTCCACTCATCCCTGTGGCAGAGAAAATATGTATTGTGTTTACAGAGAGATGCCAGCGAGTGGCTGATGTGTTTAATAAAATCCTGGCTCTCGTAGATAATCCCTATCATACGTGTGTCACTCAGCCCGGACAGCGCCTCGGCCACCTCCCCGGCCACCGTGATTTTGAGCGCCACCAGTGTTTTATGGTTGGCCTTCGCCAGATTCTGCAGTTCATGATAGTGTGCCTTCGTCGTTATCCAGAGCGTTTCCTCCGGGACCACCTCTCCGAATGCTTCGAGAACCTCATAAACATTATAGTAAGCAGGAAGGAACTTGTACCGCTCCCTGATGTTCCAGCACATATCCGCCGCGATCTCGGGTGTGCAGTCAAAAAGGGCTGCCCTCACCTCTTCCTTCTTCCTGAATTTCTGCCGGCAGGCCTCCTCGACGAGGTGAAACGCTTCCCCGGCCGAAATCCCGGCCCGAAGGGCTTTTTCTTTATATTCCTGGATTTTCTGCCGCTCCGGCCCCCAGTCCAGCACATAGGTGCCGCTTCCCCTGTTCCGCTTGACACAGCCCTTGTTCTCCAGCTCCTCGTATGCCATCCTAATGGTTCCCTTGGAAAGTCCCGTTGTCTCATAAAGCGCGGCCTCTGAGGGAAGCTTATCCCCCGGTTTCAGTTCCTCGTTCACAATTGCACGGGTAATCTGATCGCTGAGTTGTTTATATGCAGGTTCGTTATTATCAAGAATTTCGAATTTCATTCCATTCTCCTGTCTTTTGTTTTGCGTAGGAGAGAAACGGCTGAAAATACCTTGTGGATGATTCTCCCCCGGCAGTTACAACCGATTATAC
>CATWBR010000456.1 GCA_958349075.1 uncultured Clostridium sp. | reverse complement strand
TACAAATACCTCCCAAATCGATATACTGAGTGTATCAGATTGAAGGAGGTATTTTTATGGTAATGGAAAAAGAGAAAATGTACCGGTACATAGATACGATTGCGCCTGAGATGGCTGCTATGTCCGATGATATTTTCGACCATCCTGAACTGGGGCTGAACGAACATCATGCCTTTCGGCTGCTGACGGAGTGGCTGGAAAAAGAGGGATTTTCGGTTGAACGGAAGGTGGCGGGAGTGGAAACTGCATTCAGGGCAATTTATCACCACGGAAACGGCGGCCCGAATATCGGCCTTCTGTGTGAGTACGATGCTCTCCCTGAAATCGGCCATGCCTGCGGGCATCAGCTTCAGGGACCGTCGATCCTGGCGGCGGCCGCTGCGCTCAAGAATGCCGAAACAAAAGAGAATTATACGGTAACCGTGTATGGAACTCCTGCGGAAGAGAGTGTCAGCGGTAAAATTATGATGGTGAAGAACGGCTGCACATTTGAAGAGCTGGATGTGGCTCTGATGATGCACGGAAGCGGTGCAACCCAGGTGGATGTCAAAAGCCTGGCGCTTTCAAAATTCAAAATCATCTTCCACGGAGTCAGCGCCCATGCGGCCGTGAAGCCAGAAAAGGGAAGAAGCGCTCTGGACGGACTTATCATGGCATGCCAGGGAGTGGAATTCCTTCGGGAACACGTGGCGGATGATGTGAAAATGCACTACACCATCGTAAACTGCGGAGGCACACCCGCCAATATTGTTCCGGCAACTGCGGAGGCCAGCTTTTATGTCCGTTCTTACAGCCGTACCTACCTTGACACGGTAATCGAACGTTTTAAGAAAGTGCTTCAGGGCGCGGCGATGATGACCGAGACGGAAGTGGAAATCATCGAGGAAAAGGGAATCGACAGCAAGATTCCGTGTCTGGCCTTAAATGACATCCTGATGGCAAACGCTTCTTTGGCAGAGGCGCCGAGAATCAGGCCGGCAAGGGAAAAAACGGGCTCCACCGATTTCGGCAACATCATGCACCGCGTACCGGGCTCCTGCATCAGGGTGGCATTCGTAAAAGAGGATGCGGCGTCCCATTCACAGGATTATGTTAATGCAGGAAAGAGTAACGAAGCGCATGAGGCAATTGTTTACGGAGCAAAGATTCTGGCCGGTTCGGCCCTGGATCTTGTGATGCAGCCGGAACTTCTTGAATCGGTGAAAAAAGAATTTGCCGAGAGACTGGCTGATGAGATAAAAATGAATTAGGGGGAACAAAAGTGAGCGAAAAGACTAAAAAAGAATTTAAGATGCCGCATACCTTTGTCATCATTGGTGTTATTATTCTGGCGGCAGTTGTCCTGACCTGGATTATTCCGGCAGGAGCGTATGTAAGGGTGGAGAATGCAGAGGGAATCAAGGTAATCGATCCGTCACAGTTCAGCTATATTGACAGGACACCGGTAAACCCGTTCTTAATCCCGCTTTTTATTGTAAAGGCATTTATCAGTAAGATCGACCTGATGTTAGTTATCCTTTTTGCCGGCGGCGCATTCCACATGGTGACGGAGACAGGCGCTCTCCATGCCATCGTTGCAAAACTGGCCAAGAGATTTTCGGGAAAATTATATATCTTTATCCCGATTCTGACTCTTGTATTTGCCCTGATTTGTACCACACAGGGTGTAAACCTCTTTATTGCCTTTGCACCAATCATGGTTATGCTGGCAATGGCGATGGGGCTCGACTCCATCACTGGAGCCGCCATTATCCTTTTAGGCGGAGCCGTTGGATTCTCCACAGGCCCGTTAAACATTAACACGACAATCGTGGCGCAGAAGATTGCGGAACTGCCGCTTTACTCGGGCGTTGCCTACCGTTTTGTCTGTTTTGCGGTTTTCTATGTGGTAACTAATATTTACCTGATCCGCTATGCAATGAAAGTACATAAAAATCCAAAGCTTAGCCCGATGTACGATCTGGATCAGACAAGTGAGTTCAAGGAAAATGCCGATCTGGAAACATTCGGAACCATGGATTCCAGAAAAGTCCTGATCATGGTTGCGTTCTTTGCCTCCCTGATCGCCATTGTTTACGGCGGTATCAAGATGGATTGGGACATGGAAGAGACTGCGGCTATTTTCTTAGGGCTGGCGGTAGTAGAAGGTGCGATTGCAGGTTTCGGACCGTCCAAGATTTCGAAGGATTTCCTGGCAGGATGTAAGAAGATGCTGGGAGCCGCATTTATTATCGGTATGGCAAGCGCTATCTCAAGCATTATGAAATCAGGCAACATCATCGATACCGTTGTACACGCCCTGGCAGGCGGACTGAATGTTGTTCCTGCCATGCTCCAGGCTCCGGCTATGCTGATTGCCAACACAGTGATCAACGTATTCCTGACATCGGGCAGCGGCCAGGCGGCAGCGGTTATGCCGATTATGACGCCGCTTGCGGATCTGTTGGGAATCACAAGACAGACTGCAGTACTTGCATTCAACTTCGGAGACGGATTCTGTAACTACGTACTCCCTACATCCACAGCCCTTATGGGAATCATCAGCGCTGCCAATATCCCTTATGACAGATGGATGAAATTCATGTGGAAACTGTTCCTGATCTGGATGGTGACGGGAACTGTGATGCTGATAATCGCCCAGGCGATCCATTTTGGACCAATGTGATATAGATTGGGAGAGTGAGAACGTCGCCGGTGACGGTCGGGGTTTGGGATGGTGAGAGGAGTATGAGTGAGTCTTCAGTCCCGGGGGTTAGTTTGGTCGCGGGTGGGGAATCCGGGCAGAAAAAGTTCCTGCGGGAAACGCTTGCGCTCTTTGGAGTACATAGCGGACACTAACCTCGAAAAAACCTCGGTAAGTGCCGATGGACTCCCAGGTTCCCTTCGGAATCTTTTTCTCCCTCCTTCCCCACGGGCAGGTTATGGTCCGGGACTGAAGACGCGAAGGTTTTCGCCATCCCGAACCGCGGCCTGCGGCGGCTGATTTGTTCTGTTTCTTTCAGGGGAGGCGTATTGTTGAGGGCACTACGTTTTCCCGGATGCTTGGGGAATGACGCCTGGCCGGGATTGGAGAGGTTCGGTTGAGATTTAGTGTTGGATTCTGTTTTAGAGTTGGAATTGGCTTTAGATTTTGCCTTGATTCAGCTTTAGAATTAGAATCCGGCACCTTTTTTTGTCCTAAGAATCCGGCAGAATGTGAAAGCGCCGTAACCGCGCAGTGGCTGGGACAATACCGTTCCCGCACTTGACGAAAGAGACAATCGGCCCCTGAAGCCGGTGGACGGGGCAACACCCTTCGCTGAGTCTTCAGTCCCGTCGATAACCTGCCCGGGGAAGGAGGAGAAAAACTTTCCGAAGGGTGACCTTGAAGCCCGCCGGTGCTTAGCGACACATTGAGCACTTAGCGAGGTCTTTTCGAGCTTAGTGCAAAAGCGTGCGGTGGCAGGTTCTTTCGAACTTAGCATCCGCTGTGCGCTTCACAAGCGGGAGCGAGTCCCCGTAGGAATTTTTTTCTCCTCCTTCCCCTTCACCACAACCAACCGCCGGGACTGAAGACTCATATACAACCTCCCACTCCCCCGTCCGCCGTCTTACAGA